>DATHUT010000317.1:0-8601 GCA_035462005.1 Gammaproteobacteria bacterium
GACTTCGTCCCACCGGTGACCGCATTCGCGAAACCCTGTTCAACTGGCTGGCGCCATACCTGCCCGGCGCCCGCTGCCTGGATCTGTTCGCCGGCAGTGGCGCCCTCGGCCTGGAAGCCGCCTCGCGTGGCGCAAGCAAGGTGGTGATGCTGGATACCGCTCCTGCCGTGGTGCGCCTGCTGCGCGAACACTGCGCCACCCTGCGCGCCAGTGGGGTGGAGGTATTGCAGGCCGACGCCCTGCAATACCTCGGCGGTCCCGCCGAGCCTTACGATATCGTCTTCCTGGACCCACCCTTTCACCAGGGTCTGTTGCAACCCTGCTGCGAACGCCTCGCCACCCACGACTGGCTCGCTCCTCGCGCCTGGATCTACCTCGAGGCGGAACGCGAACTGGGCGAGCCAGTGCTGCCGGAAGGCTGGCGGATGCATCGCAGCAAGGCAGCGGGGGAGGTGGGCTATTATCTTGCGAGCCGCAACACCGTCCCTGAAGGGGACAGATCTATTTGATTTCTTCCGCGCCAGCCGCGGTTCGGCTTCGCCAGGGAGGTTCCCATGAAACCCAGGATCAGCATGCTCACCCTTGGGGTCCGCGATCTTGCGGCATCCATTCGCTTCTATGAGCAAGGCCTCGGGTTTCCCAGGATGGAATCGCCACCCGAGGTGGCCTTCTTTACCCTCAATGGCACCTGGTTGGCCTTGTATTGCCGTGACGCCCTTGCCGAGGATGCCGGGGTCACGCCTGACGGTAGCGGTTTCAGCGGGATCGCCATCGCCCATAACGTGGATTCGGAAGCGGCCGTGGATGCCGTCCTCGACGAGGCGGTCGCGGCGGGAGCGAAGCTGGTGAAGCCCGGCCAGAAGACGGACTGGGGCGGGTATGCCGGCTACTTCGCGGATCCCGACGGTTATCTTTGGGAAGTGGCGCATAATCCCCTTTTCTGGGTGGGTCCGGAGTAGCGATCATGAGACACAAGGAAAGACACAGGACGCATCGCACCGGATGGCTCCGCGCGGCGGTGCTGGGCGCGAACGATGGCATCGTCTCCACCGCCAGCCTGGTCATGGGCGTGGCGGCGGCGGGTACGAGTTCGGAGAATGTCTTGATCGCGGGTGTTGCCGGCCTGGTCGCGGGCGCCATGTCGATGGCGGCCGGCGAGTATGTGTCGGTGAGCTCACAAGCCGATACCGAGCAGGCGGATCTGGAGCGGGAACGCAGGGAGTTGCTGGCGGACCCCCGGCACGAGCATGCGGAATTGGCGGCCATCTACATGGGGCGTGGGCTGGATGCGTCCCTGGCCGCACAGGTGGCTGCCCAGTTGATGTCGCATGATGCGCTCGGCGCCCATGCACGGGACGAACTGGGTATCTCCGATACCCTGAGTGCGCGCCCGATTCAGGCGGCATGGTCCTCCGCCGCCACCTTTGCCGTCGGCGCCGGCCTGCCGCTCCTGGCGGTCGTCCTGGCCCCCTTGCCTATGCTGATGTGGGCCGTTTCCGGCATTTCGTTGTTGTCGCTTGCGCTACTGGGTTCCCTGGCGGCCCGCGCCGGCGGTGCTCCAGTGATGAGCGCTGCCGTGCGGGTGACCTTCTGGGGCGCGCTGGCGATGGCCTTGACGGCCGGCGTCGGCTTCCTGTTTGGGGTGACGGCCCAGTAAGGGGCGGAACAATCAGAGCTTATCGAGCCGGGCGCGAATCTCCTCCCGGCGACCGGTATCGGCCACTTCCCGTCCCGGTCGTGCCGGGGCCTTCAGCGCCTTGTCCAGGTACGGGCGCGCGCGTTCCGGTTTGCCCTGGGCGAGGAGGAAATCGCCGAAGAAGAAATTGGGATCGATGCCGTCCGGGTTGATGCCCAGCGCCTTTTGCAGGTGGTGCTCCGCCTTCTTGTCATCCCCGAACCCCAGCGGCCAGCCGGGCACCTGGTAGTAGAGGCTGCCCAGGGAGGTATGGGCAGAGCCTTGCAGCGCGGTCTCGTCGATGGCCAGGGCGGCCTCCAGCGACTGGCGGGCCTCCTTGACCAGCTTGAGCGCACCCAGTCCACCCTTGGCTCCGGCCCAGGTGCTGAGCACGATCCCCTGCCAGATCAGTGGTTCGGCCTGTTGCGGGTGGGCCTCCACCAGGGCGTGGGCCTCCTGCGCCAGTTGCTCGAAGGCGGCTGCCCGTTCCTGTTCGGGAAGCTGGTACTGGATCCGGGCCCAACGCTGCTGTATCTCCAGCAGGCCTGCCGGGGGCGTGGCCGCGTGGGCGGACAACGCGACGAACAGGAGCAGGACGGTAATGATGGATTTCATGGGGCGATCTCCGTATTCAGGTAGCGCCGGATGACCGGCAGTTGTTGGAACATGGCCTTGTCCACCAGGCGTGGCAGGAGGCCGTTGAGCAGGACGAAGAAACGTTCCGGCCAGCCGAGGAAGCGGCGGCGCTGGTCCTTGCGCATGGCCCGGAGAATCTGCGCCGCCACGGCCTGTGGACTGTCCATCCGGTTGCCCAGGGTCTGGTTGAGGGCGTTGACGGAGGCGGAATTCATGGGTGTCGAGGTGGCGCGCGGCGCCACGTACAGCACCTGCAGCGAGGAATCCGCCAGCTCCCGGCCGAGTGCCTCGGCAAAGCCGCGCAGGCCGAACTTACTGGCGCAATAGGCGCTGTAGCCGGGATAGCCGATGCTGCCGAAGGTCGAACCGATGAAGACCAGGGCGCCGACCCCGGTGTGGCGGAAGCGGGGCACGAAGTGCCGGGCCACCAGCATGGCGCTGCGCAGGTTTACGGCCAGCAGGTCGTCGAGCACCTGGACCGACAGATCCTCCACGGACGCGAACTGGTTCAGTCCGGCACAGTGAATCACGCCGTCGATCTCCGGGTAATGTTCCGACAGTTGCGATAACTGCCGATCCAGGTCCCGGGCGGCGAGATCCAGTTGCACCCTGTGCAGCGGGTCGCGGCGGTTTTCGTCCGGGTTTCGGGACGTCACGATGACGCGGGCACCCGCCGCGAGCAGGGACTCGGCCAGGGCCTGGCCGATGCCGCCGGTGCCGCCCAGGAGCAGGAAGACGCGGTCATGCAGCCGCATGGTGTTTTTCCTCGTCGTTGTTCGGCAGCGGGATGCCGTGCAGCATGTCGCCATACAGGCGATACACCACCCGGGCGCTGTCGAGGATCGCCGCCTGGTCCTCCGCTTCTGTGACCTGGTTCATCAGGCCACGGAAAAACTGGAAATGGTCCTGGTCCAGGGCGCCATGGGAGTACAGGTAGTGGAAGGCCTGGTCGGGCAGGCCCAGGTGTTGCTGGATCTGCCGGCCGAGAGGCGTCGCCAGCTCGACGCTGGTGCCTTCCAGCACCTGCACCATGCCGAAGAAGCCGGCGGGGTTGCCGCGGGCAATCTGGTCGTACAGGAAGGACACCATCAGGCGAATGGGCAGCTCGGGCGTGCCCTGGCGGATCCGTTCGCGATCGCAACCGCAGGCCTCCAGGTCATCCAGGATCCACTCGTGATGGCCGTATTCCTCCTCGATATAGGGGACCAGGGCCTTCCGCATGAATTCCAGACGCTCCGGCAGGCGCGCGCCGCAGGCCATCATCAAGGGCGCGGTGTGCTTGACGTGGTGGTAGGCCTGGGTCAGGAACCAGGTGTAGCCGTTCAGGTCGAAGCGCCCCTGGGCAATGGCGCGGATCACCGGCGCGTCGGTCAGGTGCCGGCGGGCTTCCGCGGTGTCGCGTTGCAGGATGTCGAAAAAAGTCATGGCATCTCCTCTGTGCAGGGGCTTGTTGGGATAGCGCAGGCGGGATCGTGATGGGCCGCGCGATATTCCGTGGCCAGGTCCGGTGTGTGAATCTGCAGCACATGGCTTTGCGCCAGTAAGCCGGGCAGGTCAGCCAGGATCCGTGCCCGCGCCAGGCGGCCATTGCCGGTCAGGTGGCTGTCCGCCCGACGCAGCGGTTGGCGTCGCACAAAGACGCGGGCCAGGCGCGCGTAGTCGGGCAGGTGGTGGTTCAGTTCGAGCACGGCCGCACGCATCGCTTCCAGCGGACGCGGGTCCGGGAGGATCAGCAGGGCGGAGGGGTGGGGCTCGCCGTCCCCGAACACCAGTACCTGGGGGATCTGCAGGGCCTGCTGCAGTTCACTCTCCAGCCACTCGGGGCTGATGTTGCGGCCGAAGCTGGTGATCAGCAGGTTCTTGCGGCGTCCGTCCACATGCAGGTAGCCATCGCGGTCCAGGTATCCCAGGTCGCCGGTAGCGAGGCCCGCGCCGGCGAGCCTGGACTCGCCCAGGTAGCCGAGATGGGTGTTGCCGGAAATCCTGATCTCGTGGTCGTCATCGATCCTGACACGCAGGTGTTCGAGCGGCCGGCCCACGGAGCCCGGTCGATTGTCTCCGGGGATATTCAGCGATACTACCGAGCCGCATTCGGACAGGCCGTAGCCTTCGTAGAGCGGCAGGCCGATCGCCGCCGCGCGCGCCAGCAGCTGTGGCGAGACCTTGCCGCCACCCACGGCCAGGAAGCGGAAATCCAGACCCTCCAATTGTCCCCGTTCCCCGGCCGCGACCAGCACGGCGGCCAGTTCGGGCACCAGGATCAGCGAATCCGGCCGTACCTGGTGGAGGGCATGGATCATGCGCTCTGCATCGAGCCGGCTGCTGCCGGTCATGCCCAGGGACTCCAGGGGCAGGAGTTCCACCGCTGCGCCCATGGACAGGGGCAGGTACAGCCCGGCAATGTTCTCCAGCAGCGTGGCCAGAGGCAGGAGACACAGGTGGCGACGTAGTGCGAGGCCTGCCAGGCGCTTCCTGAGGGCGTTTGTGGTGGCGGCCAGATGTTGTCCGGAAAGACAGACCCCCTGCGGTGTGCCGGTGCTGCCGGAGGTGAAGGTCACCTTGGCGGTACCCGTTGGTATGGGTGGCTGAATCTCTGTACGGGGAAGGGTTTGCAGCCAGGCCCGGTCGGTCAACCTGCGCAGGCCGCTGACACCGGCGAGATCTGCGCCGGGCCATAGCACACCCTCGAGGCCGGCCCGGTCGAACAGGTGCTGGACCTGGGCGGCGGAAAAGAACCCCGGAACGGGCACGCACACGACACCGGCCAGCAGGCAGGCCAGGTCGGCCACGGCCCAGGCCGGGCCGTTGTCCCCACACAGGCCGAAACGACGCAGGCCGGTGGCCGTGATCGCCTGAGAAAGTTCGCGCACTGCGCCCCACAGGGCACGGTAGTCCAGCCGCTCGCCCGGGGCGACCAGGGCCACGGCATCGGGCCGGGTCTCCGCCAGCTGGCGCAGCTGCTCAGGCAATGTGACCATAGCGATCCTCCCGGTCGGGGGACCTGGCCAGCCAGCCGGTACGCCGCAACAACCCGGCCTGGTGCAGTGCCTGGAAGCCGGTCTCGACGTTCGCGGTCATCACCACGGGACGGTGGTCATAGTAAGCGCCCCAGCCCTGCCCACCGTCCGCTAGCCGGGCTGGATCGGCCGGCGCTATACTGCTCATTGGAATCCCCATGCGCTTGAAACTGTTGCGTAACTGGTCGGTACCGGTGAACGCGATCCACCGGTACCCTTGCGCGCGCAGCCACAGGGTCAGGCCGGCGAACAGGAAGCGACTGACCCCGGCCTCCACCCCGGCCAGGTGGGCGATTTCGGCCAGCTCGCTACGCCGTAAGGGGGAATCGCAGGTCACCAGTGTTTCCGCCGGCGCATCGATGTAATCCTCGAGAAACAGTCTTTCGTCGCCGGCGTTGCGCACGCCCACGGCGGCGAGCAGCGAACCCCTCCCCGTGGTCAGGGCCAGCAGCCGGGGAATGCGCAGTTCCGGTCGGGCGCCATAGGCCTGCAGGAAACGGCGCTGGATGAAGTCCGTGACCATGGCCGCCGCATCCGAACCGGGCGCCACCTCGCACAACAGGCGGCCGGAACAGTCGACGAGCGGGGTGATTCCCGGTGAGTCGAGCATGCACGAAGCGGAGAGGGTCAAGGTATCGGACATCCTGGGATACTGCCTTGGGGTACGGACTGCAGCGTACCGGCGCAGCCTTAAAACAGACTTAAGGCGACCCTGTAATTTTCTTAAGCCCGCTTTAAGGTTGCTGTGCAACACTCGGCCTGGCGCTGAATCCGCCCTGCCAGGGCGACGGCTTGAAGGAAGGCAATGCGAATACTGCTCGTGGAGGATGATCACCTGCTCGCCAAGACCATGCTGGGCATGCTGCGGGACGGCCAGGACACCGTGGACTGGCTCGACGATGGCCAGCTGGCGCTCAATGCCTTGCCCGACGAGCACTTCGACCTGGTGCTCCTCGATCTGACGCTGCCCAGGATCGATGGCCTGGAGGTCCTGCGCGCCATGCGCAGGCAGGGCGTGCAGACACCGGTCATCATTCTGACCGCCCGTTCCGGCCTGGCGGAAAAACTCCAGGGCCTGGATGCCGGGGCGGATGATTACCTCACCAAGCCCTTCGCCATGGCGGAGCTGAAGGCCCGGATCCGGGCCGTCACCCGTCGCTGGGACGGCAAAGCCGAGACGGGACTCAGCGTCGGCGCGCTCTGCCTCGATACCGAGTCCGGCCAGTTGCGTGTGGGGGGCGAGGTCATCACGCTGCCGCGCAGCGAGTTCCAGATCCTGCATTACCTGATGCGCCACCCGGGCCAGGTGGCGACCCGGCGGCGGCTGGAAGAGCAGCTGTATGGCTGGGAGCAGGGTGTGGAGAGCAATGCCCTGGAAGTACACATCCACCACTTGCGGCGGCGCATTGGCAAGACGCTCATCCGTACCCTGCGGGGCGTGGGCTACCTGCTCGATGCCGAGGCGGCCGGGCGCTGCGGAGGTCCGCCATGTCCCTGACCCGCACCCTGACCCTGCTGGTGACCACGGCGGTCCTGTTGATCGTCCTGATGGCAGCCGCCTGGAGTTATTTCGAGAGCAACCACGAACTGGAAGAGCTGTTCGATGCCGAGCTCGCGCAACATACCCGCGTCGTCCAGGGCCTGGTGCGTTACCTGGTGGAGACCCGGTCGCCGGAGCCGCTGTCCCATATCCTGGAAGAAACCCTCCGGGCCAGCGAGGCGGGCGATGCCAGCGGCGACCTCGATGAGGTGCTGCCCGGCGGGCAGGGACACAAATACGAAAAAAAGATTGCCTTCGAGGTCTGGTCTCCACAAGGCGAGCCACTGCTCGATACCCTCGTGACCTCCGAGGATATGAAGCTGGTACCGGGCTACTCCTGGGTTGAATCCACCGGCTATTCCTGGCGCACCTTCACCTTGCGGGATGCAGATACCGGCTACTGGATCCGTACCGCCCAGCGCGAGGATATCCGCTCGGAACTGAGCGAGGATCTGGCGATCGGCAACGTGCTGCCGCTGCTGCTCGCACTGCCGTTGCTGGCGGTGGCCGTGGTAGTGACCATCCGGCTGAGTATTCGCCCCCTGAACCGGCTGGAAGGGTCAGTGCGCCACATGGCCCCGGAATCCATCCATCCCCTGGATGACCGGCATGCCCCGCAGGAGGTGACCGGGCTGGTACGCGCGATCAATGGCCTGCTGCACAGGCTGGACGAGGCGCTGGAGCGGGAACGGCGTTTCTCGGCCGATGCCGCCCATGAGCTGCGTACCCCCCTGGCAACGTTGCGCTTGAATCTGGAACAGGCCTGCGAGCGTGACCCGCGGGAGTTCGAGAGTTTGCTGCAATCCGTAGACCGCATGGCGCACCTGGTCGAACAGATGCTGCTGTTGAGCAGGGTGGACGCGGGGGTGGATTTCGGGCCGGATATGCAGGACCTGGCGGCCATCCTGGAGCAGAGCATCGCGGATGTCACGCCACTGGCGCTGCAGAAGGATATCGAACCCAGTCTCGAGAACAATGCCCGCGAGGCCATGATCTCTTGTCATAGCGCCTTGATCAGCGCGCTGCTGCGCTCCCTGTTGGCCAACGCCATCCAGTACTGCCCGCCGGGAAGCACCATCGAAACCATGCTCGATGCCGCGGGAGACGGTTACCGGATTCGTTTGTGTGACCATGGCCCGGGTATTGCGTCGAAGGATCGTGCGCGGGCCCTGGACCGCTTCGTGCGCCTGGACCAGCGCCAGGGGCTTGGTGCCGGGCTGGGGCTGGCGATTGCACAGCGAATTTGTGAATTGCATGGCGGTACGCTGTCACTCCAGGACCGTCCCGATGGTCAGTCCGGCTTGTGTGTCGAGATCTGGCTGCCTGCGTACCAGGGCGTACCCGCCTGGCAAGGCCGATGATGAGTCTATGAAGCACAACCTGGCCCTGCTTGCGGCTGGGCAGTCAGTGCTGATGATCGTCTCGGCATTGCGGATCGCCGCGCTTGGCGCCTACGGCATCCTGGGTGTGCTGTCGGCCGGTGGTTCGCCAATGCCGGGGTGGCCTCTGGTATCTTGTTGATCCTATGGGCCTTGTTCTGGCTGAGGCGGTCGGGCAAAGCAAGCGGATTATAGCCATGGCAGTCCTTGCCGATACGGATTCAGACCCCGCGCGCCTCAAGCAGGCCAGATCGCGGTCGAATATGGGCTGGCGCCCGATAAAAATATCCTGCATGTGCAGCCTTTTTCCTTGCGGGCGCCGATCACCCAGCCACCGCGGTGCGAACTGGCCTG
>DATHUT010000318.1:0-3833 GCA_035462005.1 Gammaproteobacteria bacterium
CCAAGGCCGCTCCTACAGGTGGGAATCCCTGTGCGTCCGTAGGCGCGGCCTTGGCCGCGAACTGAGCTTACTGTGTCCTGCCCATCTCCCCGCATTTGCCCTGATTCCTGGCCTGTGCAACAATGGGGCCATTGTCCCGAAGTCTGGCCCGGATTAGCCCAAGTGATTGATACTGATGGATATCGCCCCAATGTCGGCATCATCCTGACCAATCAGGACGGGCAGCTCTTGTGGGCGCGCCGCATTCACCAGAATGCCTGGCAGTTTCCCCAGGGGGGGATCCAGCGCCGCGAGAGCCCGGAGCAGGCCATGTACCGTGAGCTGCGCGAGGAAGTGGGCCTGTGCCCGCATCACGTGGAGATACTGGGTGCCACCCGCGGCTGGTTGCGGTACCAGTTGCCGGACCGGCTCATCCGTCGCCATCACAAGCCCGTATGCATCGGCCAGAAGCAAGTGTGGTTCATGTTGCGGCTGCTCGGCGAAGAACAGGATGTGTGCCTGGACAATTGTGACAAGCCGGAATTCGACCACTGGCGCTGGGTGGAATACTGGCACCCGCTCTGCGAGGTGGTGTCTTTCAAGCGCGAGGTCTACAAGCGCGCCCTGAAGGAACTGGCGCCGCTGGTATTCCCCGAGGGGGTGCCGGCTCCGCCCCAGCGCAGCGCCAGCCGCTGAAAAGGCTGGTTCATTGCGGCGGGTGCATGGGGGTTTTGGCACAGCCGTCATGCTGTCCCTGGCCTGCGCCAGGACAGGCTCCGGCCGGTATCCATGTCACGAATTCCCCTGGATTCCCGCATGCGCGGGAATGACGAAAATGGACTTGAGCAGGGTATCAATAAGGCCCTGCCTGGCGATCAAGACCTGATCATCTCGTCCCCGATACTTTTCTAGGATCTCCACATGCTGGATACGCTGCGCCGTATCATTCTGAAAGTGAACGCGGCGCCCAACCTGCAGGAGGCGTTGCGCGTCATCGTCACCCAGATCAAGGCGGCCATGGGCGTGGATGTCTGTTCCGTCTACCTGGCCGACCCGGAGCGCGAGCAGTACGTACTCATGGCCACCGAGGGATATCATCAGCACGCCGTGCGGCGCGTCACCCTGGCTTTCGGGAAGGGCCTGGTGAGCCAGGTGGCGCAGCGCGAGGAGCCGATGAACCTCGAGGACGCCGCCAGCCATCCGCGCTATGCCCTGGCCCTGGAGACTGGCGAGGATGTCTACCGCGGGTTTCTCGGCGTGCCCATCATCCAGCACCGCCGGGTGCTCGGCGTGCTGGTCATCCGTAAGCGCGAGGCCTGCAAGTTCTCCGATGATGATGAGACCTTCCTGGTCACCCTGGCGGCGCAGCTCTCGGGCGCCATCAGCCACGCCGATGCCAGTGGCGAGATCAACGAACTGCTGCAGGATCGCGGCAGTGAGCGTTACAACCTCAAGGGGCTGCCGGGTGCGCCCGGGGTGGCGCTGGGCCGTGCCCGGGTGCTCTACCCCCCGGCAGACCTGAAATCCATCCCGGACCGCGAGGTCCAGGATGTGGAGGCCGAAGTGAAGCGTTTCCGTGCCGCCGTGCTGGCGGTGCAGGATGAGCTGCGCAGCCTGTCGGCCTCGCTGGCCTCGCAACTGCCGCGCGAGGATCTGGCCCTGTTCGATGCCCTGGTCCTGATGCTGGGCAGTGACAGCCTGGTCAATAATGCCGTGACCCGCATCCGCGCCGGCAACTGGGCCCAGGGGGCCCTGCGCGACACCATCATCGAGCACGTGGCCCTGTTCGAGAACGTCGACGATGCCTACATGCGCGAGCGTGCCAGCGATGTGCGCGACCTGGGCCAGCGCTTGCTCACCCAGCTGCAGCCGCAGGGCCTGGAACCGGAAACCGCCTACCCGCGCACCATCCTGGTGGGCGAGGAAATCAGCGCCGGCCAGCTTGCCGAACTGCCCTCCGGAGCCCTGGTGGGCGTGGTATCTGCGCGCGGTTCCAGCACCTCCCACGTGGCTATCCTGGCGCGCGCCCTGGGCATCCCCGCCGTCATGGGTGTGGAGGATTTGCCCGTGGGACGCCTGGAAGGCCAGGAACTGATCGCCGACGGCTACTGGGGCCGGGTGTTCGTGCGTCCCTCCGCAACGGTGCGCGAGGAGTTCCAGCGCCTGGAGGCGGAGGAGGCGGAACTGACCGCCGATCTGCACACCCAGGTCGACCTGCCGGCCCAGACCCCGGACGGGGTGCGCGTGCCGCTGCTGGCCAACACCGGTCTGCGCTCGGACATCGCGCCTTCCCTGCGCAGTGGCGCCGAGGGGGTGGGCCTGTACCGCACCGAGGTGCCTTTCATGATCCGCGACCGCTTCCCCGGTGAGGAGGAGCAGCGGCGCATCTACCGGCATGTGCTGGAGGCCTTTGCACCCAGGCCGGTGATCCTGCGTACCCTGGACGTGGGCGGTGACAAGGCGTTGCCCTATTTTCCCATCCAGGAGGACAACCCCTTCCTGGGCTGGCGCGGTATCCGCATTTCCCTCGATCACCCGGAGATCTTTCTTACCCAGTTACGCGCGATCATGAAGGCCAGTGCCGGATTGTGGAACGCCAAGTTGCTGCTGCCCATGATCAGTGGCGTGGCGGAGGTGGACGCAGCCCTGGGCCTGATTCGGCGTGCCTTCAACGAAGTGGTGGAAGAGGGCGCGGAACTCGACATGCCCGAGGTGGGGGTCATGATCGAGGTACCCTCGGCCGTATACCAGGTGGAGGGCCTGGCGCGGCGGGTGGATTTCCTGTCCGTGGGGACCAACGACCTGACCCAGTACCTGCTCGCCGTGGACCGCAACAACACCCGCGTGGCACCCCTGTTCGACACCCTGCACCCGGCGGTGATCGGTGCCTTGCGCCAAGTGGTGGAGGGCGCCCACCGTCACGGCAAACCGGTAAGCGTGTGCGGGGAAATGGCCGGTGATCCGGCCGCCGCCCTGCTGCTGCTGGGCCTGGGCGTGGACAGCCTGAGCATGAGCGCCGCCAGCCTGCCCAGGGTGAAATGGGTGATCCGCAGCTTTACCCAGGCGCGGGCGCGGGCCCTGCTGGAGGAATTGTCCGGCTACGAGGACCCGCTGGCTATCCGCGCCCGACTCAACGACGAGCTGGAACAGGCCGGCCTGGGCGGCCTGGTGCGCCCGGGCAAGTAGCCCCGACCGGGCGGTAGGCCGGCGCCGTCCGCTGTTCCGTTCTCAGTACAGATACACCGCCCCAGCGGCCGAAGCGGAGTTGTCGCCCTGGTTGCCGCCGACGCCGGTGGTATTGCTGTCTTCGAAGGGCGCACCGGCGGCCAGCGTGTCGCCGTCCCCCGAGAGGGCGAGTGCGCGTCCGAAGCGGTCTTCCGCCTCGGTGTTGGAGGCCTTCACATAGGCCTGCTGGAACCATCCGCCAGCGCCCAGGGTGAAGACATAGACCGCGCCGGCAGCCGGAGCCGCGTTGTCGGCCTGATTGCCACCAACGCCGATCGCACTGCTGTCTTCACCCGAGCCCCCTCCGACGCTCCATGCCCCCACCGCCAGGGTGGCGCCGTCCCCCGACAGGCTGAGAGAGCGGCCGAACTGGTCATCCGCCTCGGTGTTGGAGGCCTTCACATAGGCTTGCTGGGACCAGTTGCCGCCATCCCGGGCAAAGACATAGACTGCGCCAGCGTTTTGGGTCGTCGCATTGTTTCCCTGGGCGTTATCGATGCCGGAAGCGGGGCTGTCCTCGAAGGGGGCACCCACCGCCAGTCTGTTGCCGTTCGCGGCCAGGGCAAGGGAGCGGCCGAATTGATCTTCCGCATCGGTATTCGAGGCCTTCACATAGGCTTGCTGGGACC
>DATHUT010000319.1:0-2465 GCA_035462005.1 Gammaproteobacteria bacterium
TGGATGGGGTGAAGAAGTTCTTTGAAGGGATGAAGTTCTGACTGCAGTGCTATTGAGGTTCGTGGTACCGGGAAAGGGGTCGGAGCCGTGTTTTCCAGCCAGCGCGTCAGGACCTCAAACGCCGTCAGGTGGAAAAACGGGTCCGACCCCGGCCCGCGGGTCAAACCCCACCGTGTGAATACCACCGGCCCGGGGTCGGACCCGTTTTTCCACCTGATGTAGCCAGAAGTCCTGTCAAGGGATCTGGAAAACACGGCTCCGACCCCTGTCGTGGCACGTCTCCGCCTATCGTGGCAGGCTCGCTGACCTGTGGTAGTCTGCCGCTTTTGAAATCCTGCACACGGATCCCATCATGACCCGAATCGCCATCACCGGAGCCGCCGGCCGCATGGGCCGCCACCTGATCCAGGCCTGCCACGCCCACGAGGATTTACAGGTGCGCGTGGCCCTCGAGCATCCGCAAAGCTCCCTGCTGGGCAGCGATGCCGGGGAGCTGGCAGGGATCGGCAAGCTGGGGGTGACCATTGGCGCCGATCTCGAGGCGGTCCGGAACGATTTCGATGTGCTCATCGACTTCACCCGCCCCGAGGTCACCCTGGCCAACCTGGCCAGCTGCCGCGCGGCGGGGCGTGCCATGGTGATTGGCACTACCGGTTTCAGTGCGGAGCAGAAGGGGCAGATCGCAGCCGCTGCCGCGGACATCCCCGTGGTCTTTGCTCCCAACATGAGTGTCGGCGTGAACCTGTGCCTCAAGCTGCTGGACATGGCGGCGCGGGTGCTGGGCGAGGACTATGACATCGAGGTGATCGAGGCGCATCACCGCCACAAGGTGGACGCGCCTTCCGGCACCGCCCTGGCTATGGGCGAGGTGGTCGCGGGTGCCCTGGGCCGCGATCTCAAGACCTGCGCCGTGTATGGCCGGGAGGGCATCACCGGTGAACGGGAAGCCGGTACCATCGGTTTCGAGACCATCCGTGCCGGCGACATCGTCGGCGACCATACGGTACTGTTCGCCGGTACCGGCGAGCGGGTGGAGATCACCCACAAGGCCTCCAGTCGCATGACCTTTGCCCGCGGTGCCGCCCGTGCCGCCTCCTGGTTGCGGGATCGCCCCGCCGCTTTATACGACATGCAGGATGTGCTGGGAATAAAGGGATAAAACGCTGTTTTCCCTGTATTCAGGGGCGCTTTGAGGGGGCGGTCGCATAGACAGTGCGGGCCCCATGCGCTAGAATGCCGTTCCAGCATGGCGCACCGTTCTGGTGTCCACACCCAAATCCAGGCGGGAAGTCCAAAAGGCTTCCCGCTTTGCACATCTAGCTGTGGAGGTTCCCTTGAGGAAAGCGGCCCTGTTGGCCCTCGAAGACGGCAGCCTGTTTCGAGGCGAGTCGATCGGGATGGACGGACAGACCACCGGGGAGGTGGTTTTCAATACTGCCCTTACCGGTTACCAGGAAATCCTCACCGATCCTTCCTATTCCCGCCAGATCGTCACCCTGACCTACCCGCACATCGGCAACACCGGGATCAATGTGGAGGATGCCGAGTCGTCCCACGTACAGGCCGCCGGCCTGGTGGTACGCGATGTCCCCTATCTCGCCAGCAGCTGGCGCTCCGAGGGTGACCTGGAAAGCTACCTGCGTGAACACAGGATCGTGGGTATCGCCGGCATCGACACCCGGCGCCTGACGCGCATCCTGCGCGAGAAGGGCGCCCAGGGCGGCTGCATCATGGCCGGCGATGCGCTGGACGAGGATGCCGCCGTCGAGGCAGCGCGTGCCTTCCCCGGCCTGAAGGGCCTGGACCTGGCCAGGGAAGTGACCACCCACGAACCCTACGAATGGGCCCAGGGCAGCTGGACCCTGGCCGGCGGTCTGCCCGAGGCCCCCCATCCCGTCGCGGAGAAGCTGCCCCATCACGTGGTGGCCTATGACTACGGCGTAAAGCGCAACATCCTGCGCATGCTGGTGGATCGCGGCTGCCGCCTGACCGTGGTGCCGGCCCGGACTCCCGCCGAGGAAGTGCGCAAGCTCAAGCCCGATGGCCTGTTCCTGTCCAACGGTCCGGGCGACCCGGAACCCTGCGACTACGCCATCCGTGCCATCCAGGACCTGCTCGGCGACGGTATCCCCACCTTCGGCATCTGCCTGGGCCACCAGTTGCTGGGTCTGGCCAGTGGTGCGCGCACGGTGAAGATGAAGTTCGGCCACCACGGCGCCAACCACCCGGTGCAGGATCTCGACACCGGCATGGTCATGATCACCAGCCAGAACCATGGCTTCGCCGTGGACGAGGAAACCCTGCCGGCGAACCTGCGTGCCACCCATCGATCCCTGTTCGATGGCACCCTGCAGGGCATGGAACGCACCGACGTGCCGGCCTTCAGTTTCCAGGGACACCCCGAGGCGAGTCCCGGTCCCCATGACGTGGCACCGCTGTTCGACCGCTTCGTAGAAATGATCAAA
>DATHUT010000320.1:0-6143 GCA_035462005.1 Gammaproteobacteria bacterium
AGATAGTGGCACCTCGACATCGGCCCACAGCGCCTGGTCCCGCACCTCCAGCTGCAAGGTCAGATCCTGCATCTCAAGGCGCGGCATGGCGCCGGTCTGGTCCTCCCAGCGCAAGCGGGTCTGCAACAGGGACAACTCGCCCACCGCATCCAGGGCAGCCAGCACCCGCTCCATGGTCAGTTTCCGGATCGGCAAGGGCATGTCGCGCAGGCCGATGTGACCATCGGGCCGGCGCACCAGGTCCAGGTCCAGGCCCACCAGGCTGGCGTCTGAGGTAACCAGGGTGCGCTGGCGCATGGATTCGAAAAGATCCACTCGCAGCCACAGCGCATCCAGTGTCAACAGTTCTTCGTTACCCGTTTCATCCAGGATGCGCAGCTGATGCAGCTGCAGGGTGGGTGCGAAGCCGCGCCAGGCGGCGTCCATACGCTCGATGCGCACCGGTCGTTGCAGCAGGGTTTCCAGGCGGTTTTCCAGCTGCGCGCGCTGGTCGCCCATATGGGGCAACAACAGCCGCGCCGCGCTGAAGGTCACCGCCATGAGGATGAGCAAGGCGGCGAAAGCGAACCACAGCAGTTGAAGGATACGACGCAACATCGGCATGGAACTCAGTGGCGCGAGGAAAGCACGCAAGGCATCTTCACATCAGCACCACATCGTATTGTTCCTGGGCGTAGAGGGATTCCACCTGCAGGCGGATGGGCTTGCCAATGAAGGTTTCCAGTTCCGCCAGGCTGGTGGATTGCTCGTCGAGCAGGCGATCCACCACTTCCTGTGAAGCCAGCACCAGCAGCTCCCCGGCATCGAACTGGCGCGCTTCGCGGATGAGCTCCCGGAACAATTCGTAGCACACCGTCTCGGCGCTCTTGATGGTGCCACGGCCGGCACACACCGGACAGGTCTCGCACAGCACATGTTCGAGGCTTTCCCGGGTACGCTTGCGCGTCATCTGCACCAGGCCCAGGTTGGACACCTCGCTGATATAGGTCTTGGCGTGATCCTTTTCCAGGCTCTTTTCCAGGGCGCGCAGCACTTTGCGTTTGTGCTCGTCCAGGGTCATGTCAATGAAATCGATGATGATGATGCCGCCAAGGTTGCGCAAGCGCAGTTGGCGCACGATGGCCTGGGCCGCTTCCAGGTTGGTCTTGAAGATGGTTTCTTCCAGGTTGCGATGCCCCACGTAGGCGCCCGTGTTCACGTCGATGGTGGTCATGGCCTCGGTCTGGTCGATGACCATATGGCCACCGGATTTGAGTTGCACCTTGCGATCCAGGGCCTTCTGGATCTCATCCTCCACCCCATAGAGATCAAACAGCGGCCGTTCACCGGGATAGTATTCGATGTGTTCGCGCAACTCGGGAATGAAGCGCTCCACGAAGCGTTCCACCCGCAGGAAGGTCTCGCGGGAATCGATGCGCATCTTCTCCACTTCGGTGTCGAGGAGGTCGCGCAACACGCGCAGGGTGAGTGGCAGATCTTCGTGAATGACATTACCGGGCTCCACGCTGATGGAGCGTTCCTGGATGGATTCCCACAGCTTGTGGAGGAACTCCACCTCCTTGGTAATCGCCTCTTCATCCACGCCTTCGGCGGCGGTACGGATGATATAGCCATTGCCCCCCTGTTCGCCGTCCAGGGACAGCACGATGTCCTTGAGCCGCTGACGTTCCGACTCGTCCTCGATCTTCTGCGATACGCCCAGGTTCTTTTCGCCGGGCATGAACACCAGGTAGCGGGCGGGGATGGTGATATGCGTGGTCAGACGCGCACCCTTGGTGCCGAGCGGGTCCTTGATCACCTGCACCGCCAGGGTCTTGCCCTCGTGCAGCAGTTGACTGATGGGTTCCGTTTGCCCGCTGGACTCCAGCCGTTCCCCATTCAGTTCCGGGACGATATCCGAGGCATGCAGGAAGGCGGCCCGCTCCAGGCCTATGTCGACGAAGGCGGCCTGCATGCCCGGCAGCACCCGGCAAACCCTGCCCTTGTAGATGTTGCCCACCAGGCCCCGGCGATTGCTGCGCTCGATGAACACTTCCTGCAGCACCCCGTTCTCCACCACGGCGACGCGGGTCTCCTGCGGGGTGACGTTGACCAGGATTTCCTCACTCATATTGGTTTCCGCGTGAACATTGGAATTCTGCCTGTGCCGGGCCGGTGCCCGCGAACCAATCGGGCATCAGCCCCGCAGCCGTTCAAAACCGGCAGGATGGATCCCCGCCCCGGCCAGCAGCGCCGCGGTCTCAAACAGCGGCAGGCCCATCACCCCACTGTAGCTGCCCTCCAGCCGCGCCACGAAGATTGCCCCCAGACCCTGTATGCCATAGGCACCGGCCTTGTCCACAGGTTCCCCGCTTTCCCAGTAGGCCAGCCGCTCGGCGGCCTCGAGGGGGCGGAAGGTCACCCGGCTGCGGCTCAGCCGGACCTCGGGCTTCGGAGTCACCAGCGCCACGGCGGTCAGCACCTCGTGGGTGCGGCCCGACAGGCGCGCCAGCATGGCCAGGGCAGCGTCGCGATCCCGCGGCTTGCCCAGGGGTTCGCCATCCAGCACCACGAGGGTGTCGGCGCCCAGCACCGGCCCGCGCTCCACCACCGGCAGGGCCTGCCAGCCCGCCAGTGCCTTGTCCAGGGCCAGGCGCTGCACGAAGTCCTCGACCGTCTCACCGGAACGGCGACTTTCGTCCAGGTCCACCGCCAGCACCCGGTGCCGCACCCCGATCTGGGTCAGCAGCTCGCTGCGGCGCGGAGAGGCGGAAGCCAGCACCAGGGTCGGTGTCTCAGTCATGGCAGTCTGCCACAAAACGGGCGCGGGATGCGGCCGCGTGGGCAAGAGTCCCGTCATCCCGGCGCAGGCCGGGATCCAGAACCCACCTGCGCCAGGAATGCATGGATCCCGGCATACGCCGGGATGACGAATAATGGTGCCGAGATGACAGAAAATGGTCGCCCCGGGGTGAAGGAAAATGGTGTCTGTCTGAAGCAAGTGCCATGCGGCACCTATTGTCGATGGTATGGATGACCTTTGTACAGGGTCCAGGCGCGGTACAGCTGCTCGGCCAGCAGCACTCGCACCAGGGGGTGCGGCAGGGTCAGGGGGGACAGGGACCAGGCCCGGTCGGCACGCCGGCGGCAGGCCTCGGAGAGGCCGTCGGGGCCGCCCACCAGCAGGGCGACATCGCGGCCCGCGCCCAGCCAGGTCTCCAGCTCGCCGGCCAGCTGTGGCGTGCTCCAGGCGCGGCCCTCCACCTCCAGGGCGATCACCTGACAGTCGCGCGGCAGGGCCGCCAGCATCTTCTCGCCTTCCTCGGCGATGGCGCGTTGCACATCGGCATTCTTGCCGCGCTTGCCAAGCGGAATCTCCACCAGCTGCAAGGCGCATTCGCGCGGCATGCGCTTGGCGTATTCCGTGAACCCTTCCTGCACCCAGGCCGGCATGCGCGTACCCACGGCAATGAGCTGGATCTGCATGCAGCGCGGCCTACTCCTGGCCCATGCGCCGGTTGGGCTCCACCTCTGCACCCGGACCGCCCACGGCCCAGAGTTTTTCCAGGTTGTAGAAGTCCCGCGCCGCGGGCAGCATCACGTGCAGCACCACGTCGCCGAAATCCACCAGCACCCATTCACCGGCCTGCTCGCCTTCCGTGCCGATGGGCATGACGCCCTGTTGCTTGGCCTCCACCACGGCATTGTTCGCCAGGGACTTCACATGGCGGTTGGAGGTCCCGCTGGCGATGACCATCCAGTCGGTGACCGAGGTCATGTCGTGGACGTCGAGCGCGGTGATCTGCACACCCTTGAGGTCCTCCAGGGCCGCGACCACCAGGTCCTTCAATTCAGTTGCTTCCATCAATCAAAACCTCTATTCACCGCAAAGGCGCTAAGCGCGCAAAGTTAAACCCAATCATTGCAAAATTTCGCCTGTAGGAGCGGCTATCCCGACACACCATACAAAGCTTCTTCATGAATATAGTCCAGCACCGCATCGGGCAGCAGGAAACGCGGGCTCGCGCCCGCCGCCAGCCGTGCCCGGATGTCCGTGGCGGAGATGTCCAGCTGACTGACCGACACAAACAACACTGTCCCGGCCGGCTGCTGCGCCAGCCGTGCAACTTCCTCGCTGCGATGTTCGCGCACCAGTTCCGCCAGTTCGCCCTGCTCCGGCAGCACCGCACCGGGCCGCTCCATCACCACTATGTGGGCCAGCTCGATCAGCCGCGTCCACTGGTGCCAGGTCGGCAGACCGAGCAGGGCATCCATGCCCAGGATCAGCACCAGCGGCACCTCCCCCAGCTCGTCGCGTAGCGAGGCCAGGGTATCCACCATGTAGGAAGGTCCTTCCCGTTCCAGTTCCCGGCCGTCCACCGTCATGCCGGGCTGGTCCAGAATGGCCAGCCGCACCATGTCCAGGCGTTGTTGCGCGCTGGCCAGGGGCTGGGGACGATGGGGCGGAATGGCGGCGGGGATGAAACGCAGCTCTGTCAGTTCCAGTTGCTGCTGCACTTCCAGGGCGGTGCGCAGGTGTGCGTAATGGATGGGGTCGAAGGTGCCGCCGAAGATACCGATCATCGGCGGGGCACACCCTGGCTATTGGCGAATATGACCGTCACCCAGCACCACAAATTTCAGGGTCGTAAGACCTTCAAGGCCCACCGGGCCACGGGCGTGCAGCTTGTCGGTGCTGATGCCGATCTCGGCACCCAGGCCGTACTCGAAGCCGTCGGCGAAGCGGGTCGAGGCATTGACCATCACCGAGCTGGAATCCACCTCGCGCAGGAAGCGGCGCGCGCGGCCCAGGTTCTCGGTGAGAATGGCGTCGGTGTGACGCGAACTGTGGCGCTCGATGTGGGCGATGGCTTCATCGAGGTCGGACACCACGCGCACGGCGAGAATGGGCGCGAGGTATTCCGTATCCCAGTCTTCCTCGCTGGCGGCCGTGATGCCCGGCAGAATAGCGCAGGTACGTGCACAGCCGCGCAGTTCCACGCCGGCGTCCTGATATTGTTTGCCGAGCACCGGCAGGATGCGTGCCGCGATGCCTTCGTTCACCAGCAGCGTTTCCATGGTGTTGCAGGTGCCGTAGCGCTGGGTCTTGGCGTTGAAGGCCACGCGCACGGCCTTGTCCACATCGGCCTCGTCGTCGATGTAGGTGTGGCAGACGCCGTCCAGGTGTTTGATCACCGGCACGCGGGATTCGCGACTGATGCGCTCGATGAGCCCCTTGCCGCCGCGCGGCACGATAACGTCCACGTACTTTTCCATGCGCACCAGCTCGCCCACGGCGGCGCGGTCGGTGGTCTCGATCACCTGCACGGCGGTTTCGGGCAGCTGGGCGGCGCGCAGGCCGTCGCGGATACAGGCGGCGATGGCCTGGTTGGAATGCACCGCCTCGGAGCCACCGCGCAGGATGGCCGCGTTGCCCGACTTCAGGCACAGGCCGGCGGCGTCGGCGGTCACGTTGGGGCGGGATTCATAGATGATGCCGATGACGCCCAGCGGCACGCGCATGCGCCCCACCTGGATGCCGGAGGGGCGGTACTTGAGGTCGGAGATCTCGCCCACGGGATCCGGCAGGGCGGCGATCTGGCGCAGGCCCTCAGCCATGGCCGCGATGCGCGCCGGGGTAAGTTCCAGGCGGTCGAGCAGGGCCGCGTCCAGGCCGCGTGCCTTGCCCGCCTCCAGGTCCTTGCGGTTCTCGGCGGCCAGGGTCGCGGCAGCGGCCTCGATGGCGGTGGCGATGGCGGTCAGGGCCGCGTTCTTGGCGCCGGTGTCGGCGGCGGCCACGGCGCGCGCGGCGGCACGGGCCTGCTCGCCCACCTTCTGCATGTAGGCGGGGATGTCGAAATTCAGGCTGTCTGCTTCTGCGTTCATGGGTTCTCGTGCTTGCGCCTTACCTTGAAAGATTGCCCCCTGTAGGAGTGGCCTTTATCCAGCCCGCCGCAGCTCCAGGCCGGCCAATCGAAGGGTCAATTGTACCAGCTCGTCCCAGGGGTTGCCCGGGGCCTGGCCCTTGATGACACGGTCCAGCTCCGCCGCCTGGCGCAGCAGGCGCTGCCACTGGGGCAGCCGCAGCCGCCCGAGGGCGGCGCCGATGGGCTTCTTGCGCGATTCCCACACCCGGTATTTGGCCATCACCTGGCCCGCTGACG
>DATHUT010000321.1:0-6133 GCA_035462005.1 Gammaproteobacteria bacterium
GCCGCCGACATCCAGGGCACCACTGGTTTCCAGTGATACCTCGTAGCCAGCATCGCACAGCCGGGACAGCAACGGCAGGCAGCTCTTCTGGGCCAGGGGCTCGCCGCCGGTCACCGTGACATAGCGGGGTTGCCAGGCGGACACCTCGGCCAGCACCTCGCCGACCGTCATCTTGTGCCCGCCCTGAAAGGCATACTCCGTATCGCAGTAGCCGCAGCGCAGGGGGCAACCCGTCAGGCGCACGAACACCGTGGGCACGCCCACCGTGCGGGATTCACCCTGCAGGGAATGGAAGATTTCCGTGATACGTACCGGCAGGGCCAGCGCATCAGGCGTCACGGGCATGGAGGCAATGGTCATGGTTGAATGGTACTACATGTCGGGCCGAACCCCGACCCAGGACCAGACAGGTGGCTAACGTCCCTCCTGCCCCATTCGCGCCAGGCGATCCTGGGCCAACCGCGCGGCGGTGGAGCCCGGGTGCCGGTCCACCACGACCTGCAGGGTCTGCCGGGCCTTGTCCCATTCCTGGAGCTCGTAGTGGATGAAGCCCAGTTTCAGGCGCGCATCGGCCACCTTCGGGTCCTGGGGAAAGCGCTCAACCACCTCGGTGAACTCCCGCAGGGCCGTATCGAAATCCCGTACCACATAGTGGGCCTCACCAAGCCAGTAACGGGCGTTCGCCCCGTAGCGACTGTCCGGATAGCTGGACAGGAAATCACGAAAGGCCTTGGAGGCCTCCTCGTAACGCCCCTCCTTGAGGACATCCAGGGCGTGCTCGTAACGTTCCCGTTCCTTGCCCGGATCTGCCGTTGCCACATTTTGCGGAGTCCCGGCAGTGGGTGCCGCGCTCGTATCGAGCGGCTTGGGGAGCTCCGTGACACCCGGTGCCCCGGACGCATCCGGCGCGGCACCTCCCGCCTCGAGCCGATGCAGGCGACGATCGATGTCGAGATACTGCTCGCGCTGACGCTGCTGCAGGCCGTTCAGGGTATGGCCCAGCACTTCCTGCTCACCGCGCAGCTGCTGCACCTCGCGCTGCAATTGCTCGAGCTGATTGAGCAGGTCGAGCATGGAGCGGCTGTCCAGCATCCGCTCCATGCGTTCCACCCGTTGCACCAGGTTCGGGTCATCACGACCCAAGGCCTGGGTGGTAACACCCACCAGCATCAGTGCGGTCAGCAGCCAGATCCCCCGGTGCAGGACCATGTCACTGGCCTCCGTAGACCAGCTCGACACGCCGGTTCAGGCGCCAGGCCGATTCGTCATGACCGTCCGCGGCGGGACGTTCCTCGCCGTAACTGACCACCCGGATCTGGTCCGGCCGCACGCCCTGGAATTCCAGCTGGCGACGCACCGCCTGGCCACGACTCTCACCCAGGCCGATGTTGTATTCACGGGAACCACGTTCGTCCGTATGCCCTTCCAGTGCAACCGTCAGTTCGGGATGACCCGCCAGGAATGCCGCATGCGCCGCCAGGATCTCCTGGTCCGCCTCGGTCAGGGTGCTGCTGTCGAACTCGAAATACACCACCCGCTGGTACAGGGGACTGGCGGGATCCTGTAGGGCTTCCATGCCGAGCCGGCCATAGTCCTGCACCCCCAGGGCCTCGGTCCCGGTTCCCGCCGCATCCCCCGCGCTACTGCCGCGATCCTCCACGGTTGCATCCAGGGGTGCCTTGCCACGGGTACCACAGGCACTCAATGCCAACACCAGTCCCAACGCCAGGACCAGACCAGACCACATCTTCATTTGTTGTTTCATTACCCTCTCCTTTGATTAGAGGAAGTTGAACCGCAAAGTCATCGAACGATACCGGACAGAATCATCCGTAGGAGCGGCCGTTGGCCGCCATGGGGCTCGCCGGATCTCCGGGCTGTTCGCGGGCAGAGCCCGCTCCTACATAATGGTCATCCCCATCCCAGGCTACTTCAACGCCGTAACACCGGCGACCAGGCCGGTTCCCGCACATCGCCACCGCTCAGGGTCAGGCGTTGCCGGAAACGACCATCCGCCGACACCGCGGCCAGTACGCCACGACCGCCTACACTGGTAGCGTAGATGATCATGCTGCCGTTAGGCGCGAAGCTGGGCGATTCGTCCAGGCTGCCGTCGGTAAGTACCCGCAACCTTTTGCTGTCCAGTTCCAGGACCGCAATTCGATAATCACGGCCATCCCGGTGCACCAGCGTCAGCCGCTTGCCATCGGCGGAATAATCCGCCCCCGCGTTGTAGTTGCCCTCGAAACTCAGCCGCTCGACGTTCCCGCCGCGGCTGTCCATGCGATAGAGCTGCGGTGCCCCACCCCGGTCGGAGGTGAACACCAGGTGATTCCCGTCCGGCGACCAGGCCGGCTCCGTATCGATGGCGGCACTATTGGTCAGGCGCTGCAGGCGCTTGTCATCCAGGTGCAACACATAGATCTCCGGATTGCCGTCGCGGGACAGGGTCACGGCCAGCCTGCGGCCATCGGGCGACCAGGCCGGGGCACCGTTTATGCCGTCGAAGGCCGCCACCTCGCGGCGCGCGCCAGTACCCACATCCTGAACGTAGATGGCCGCCTTGCGCCCCTCGAAGGACACATAGGCCAGTTGCTGGCCATCGGACGACCAGGCCGGTGACATCAGGGGCTGGGGGGAACGCAGCACCGTGCGGGAATTGTGCCCATCGGAATCGGCCACCTGCAGGGCGTAGCGTTTTCCCTCCGCACCCTGCTCTGCCGTCACATAGGCGATGCGGGTGTCGAAGGCACCCGGCTCGCCGGTCAGGGTTTCATAGATGAGGTCACTTATGCGGTGGGCGACCCGACGCAGTTCCTCGGGCCGCGCGGGGATGCTGTAGCCCGTCAGCTGGCGGGAACGGAACACATCGAAGAGCTGGAACTGCACCTCGTAGCGGCCCGGCGCGGGCTGCAACACACGGCCGATCACCAGATCGCCCACACCGAGTACGCGCCAGTCCTGGAAACGGACATCGCCGGCCTCCCGTGGGCGTGCGATGAGATCCGACTCCGGCAGGGGCGCGAAGCGGCCACTGCGGCGCAGGTTGGCGGAAATAATGCCGGCGATATCCTCCGGCAGCGTCACACCGGGTGGCGTGGTAAAGGGCACGACGGCGATGGGCGACGCGCCCTCCATACCCTGGGTGATCTCAATGGTCAGCACCGCCAGCGCGCCACGACTGCCGGCCAGCAGGGCCGCCAGCAGTAACCAGCGCATCATATCTTTCATTTGCATGCCTCAACTCCTGTTGGGGTCGAATTCAAACTGGAATTCCCGGAACGCATCGAACAGGTGTGGCTCCGAGGGTACCGGCAACGGTGCCGCCTGAAACACCGCGCTCTCCACCGAACGATCGAAGACCGGATCGCCGCTGCTACGCACGATCTGCACCCTGACCACATCACCGCCGGGGATCAGGCTCACCCGCACCGTGCAGGACAGACCACGCCAATTGGCCGGCAGGCGCCAGTTGCGCCGCACCTTGTCCTGGATATGGGCCGTGTACTGGTTGATGGCCGCTGCCACGGCGCGCTGTCGCTCCTGGTCCAGGCGTGCCCGCTCCGCCGCCAATTCCGCCTGGCGTGCGGCCTCCTCAGCCTTGCGCCGTGCCTCTTCCTCGGCCTTGCGCTTGGCCTCCGCCTCCGCCTTGCGCTGTGCTTCTGCTTCAGCCTTGCGCTTGGCTTCCGCCTCTGCCTTGCGCTGGGCTTCTGCTTCGGCCTTGCGCTTGGCCTCCGCCGCCGCCTTCTGGCGCTCCGCTTCCTCGGCCTTGCGTTTGGCTTCGGCCGCCTCACGGCGCTTGGCCTCCTGCTCGGCGCTGCGCTGGGTCTCTTCCAGGCGCCGCGCTTCTTCCGCCTGCTGTCGTTTCAGATCCGCCAGACGCTGCTCTTCCCGTTCACGCTGGCGCCGGGCCTCGGCCGCCTGCTCATCCAGTTGCCGCTGGCGTTCCGCTTCGGCGGCACGCTGCTGTTCTTCCAGCTGTTGCTGGCGCTGCACTTCCTGCTGCAACGCATCCTCTTCCACCACCCGGGCCTGCACCGGGGCATTGCTGTGTTGGGGCGCCACCTCGGTCATGCTGGTCCAGTCCACATTGATCATGAGCAGCCCGAGCAATGCCAGATGCACCAGCACTGCATACACCACCGCGCGCGGGTTTTCCTTCGCAATCCGCCACATCAGAAGACCTAGCGCCCCTTGCCCGGCAGATCCGTGACCAGGCCCACATTGCCCGCGCCCGCACCCTGCAGTAACACCATGGCATGGACCACGTGCTGGTACGCGACACCGCGATCACCGCGCACCATGACGGCCACATCGGGACGGCGGCGCAGCACGGCCGCGGTGCGCAGCTGCAGGTCCTCGTCGCTGACCGGTTCGGCGGGATCACCGCCGATATTCAGGAACAACTGCCCTTCGGCATCCACGGTCACCACCAGGGGATCCTGCTGTTCCGGCGCCAGCGGACGGGCGGAGGCGGTCGGCAGCTCCACTTCCACACCCTGATTGAGCAGCGGTGCGGTCACCATGAAAATCACCAGCATGACCAGCATGACGTCGATATAGGGCACGACGTTCATCTCCGCCACGGGACGTTTGCGCAGACGATGACGCATGACTCAGTTTTCGCTCCCTTCGGGCCACTTCATGGATGTGCCTGTCGCTGCAGAATACTGGCGAATTCGTCAATGAAGGATTCGTAGTGGGAAATCAGCCGCTCCGCCTCGTTGGCATAGCGGTTGTAGGCCACTACGGCGGGGATGGCGGCGAACAGCCCCATGGCGGTGGCGATCAGGGCCTCGGCGATGCCGGGTGCCACCATGGCCAGGGTGGCCTGCTGGGCATTGGCCAGGCCGCGGAACGCATTCATGATGCCCCATACAGTACCAAAAAGGCCGATATAGGGGCTGGTGGAACCCACGGTGGCCAGGAAGGACAGGTGCTGTTCCAATCCATCCACTTCGCGGGACAGGGAGACGCGCATGGCACGCTGGGCACCCTCCACCACGTCCATAGGCTCCATGCCCTTCTGGCCTCGCAGCCGGGCGAATTCCTGGAAACCTGCCTGGAAGATGTTTTCCAGGCCGGCACACTCCCCCTCCCGCTCCGCCACCTCCCGGTGCAGACCGCCGAGATCGCCACCGGACCAGAAGCGCTCCTCGAAATCCCGGGCCGCGGCACGGGCATCGCGCAGGCCGGCACCCTTGCGAAAGATCAGGGTCCAGGAAGCGAGCGAAATCAGCATCAGCAACAGCATCACCAGCTGTACGATCAGGCTGGCATTGGCAATGAGATGGGTAAAGGAAAGGTCAGTTCCCACGAGTCAGTCCCTGCAATATGAAATCTGGAATGGGATGGGGCCGCAGGGTGGTGGCCGCCAGGCACGCCACCCGCACCCTGGCACCGCAGAACACCCGCGACTCGTCCCCGTCCTGGTACACGTCCTGCTGGAAAACCAGGCTGGCGCGACGGCATTCCACCAGTTCTGCGCTCACCCGCAGGGCGTCATCCAGGCGCGCGGGCCTGAGAAAATCCAGCTCGGCGGAACGTACCGCGAACAGTATCCCGGAAGACTCGCGCAGGGCCTGTTGCTCCACCCCCAGCTGTCGCAAGCGCTCGGTGCGCGCTCGTTCCATGTACCGCAAATAGTTGGCGTAGTAGACCACACCGCCGGCGTCCGTGTCCTCATAGTACACACGTACCGGCCAGGAAAATTTCACCACCGTCAGTTTATCCCTTGTGTACGGAGTCATGATGCCCGGGCATGTCGCGATTGAGACCACGGACCGGCATGAAAATTCCCTGGCCCCGGCTCGCCATGGATCACTGCATCCAGGTCCCGCAAGCATGCAATAGCTTACCGGTGCTCCGGCGAGGCATCCAGTGCCTTTATTTCAGCGGATAGCGGTGTCATACCGTAGTGATACGATGGTGGCGCTTTTTCAACCGCGGGTCTCAATGTGGACAGAACCAGCATCCCAAGCGCCAGCACCACCAGCAGATGAAAGCTTCGCAGACTACGCATGAATCATTCCACCTCGGCGATCGTTTTTATATTTCGGTTCACCACCCCGGACAAAAAAAAGCGTGGCAAGCGCCACGCCATAATCCCGGAGGGGGATTTAAAAGGTGCGTT
>DATHUT010000322.1:0-2300 GCA_035462005.1 Gammaproteobacteria bacterium
GTCTTCCTGGGTTCCGAGACCGAGCCCAGCGAGGAGCACCAGTACCGCGCCTACGCCCAGGCGGTGCACGCCCTGGAAGGTCGGCCGCTGACCATCCGCACGCTGGATCTCGGGGCCGACAAGCTCTGGGCCGCGTCCCCCACCGATCACGCGGAGCGCAACCCGTTCCTCGGCTGCCGCTCGATCAGGTTGTGCCTGCAGAACCTGCCGATGTTCAAGACGCAGCTTCGCGCCATCCTTCGCGCCAGCAACGAGGGACCGGTGCGGATCATGTTCCCCCTGATCAGCAGCATCATGGAGCTGCGTCAGGCGAAAATGATTCTGCATGACGTGATGGAAGACCTGGAAGAGCAGGGCGTCCCCTTCAGGCGGGACGTGCCCGTGGGGATCATGATCGAGGTGCCCTCCGCTGCGATCCAGGCCAAGACGTTTGCCAAGGAAGTCGACTTTTTCTCCATTGGCACCAACGACCTGATTCAGTACACCCTGGCCATCGACCGCATCGACGACGAGGTGGCCTATCTCTATGACCCCCTGCATCCGGCGGTACTGCGCCTCATCCAGCTCATTATCCAGGCTGGCCAAGCCGCGGATATCCCCGTGTCCATGTGCGGTGAAATGGCCGGAGACCCGCGTTTCACCCGGCTGCTGCTGGGCATGGGCCTCACCCAATTCAGCATGTACCCCTCCAGCATCCTCGAAGTAAAGGACTGCATCACCCGCTGTTCCAAGCATGAGGCGCAACAGCACGTGGAGAGCATCATCGCTTGCAATGACCTGCAGGAAATCCACGGCCGCCTGGACAACCTGAACCAGGACAACAAGCGCCGCCGTTGAAACCACCACGCACCATAGTCAGCCGGGATCCCATGCACGAAGACGACAACGAAAGGTACGATGAGCCGCCCAGCAAGTCACAGCGCAGGCGTGACATGGAGGCCCTGCAGGCGCTCGGCGAGGAGTTGGTCGGCCTGCCCGCCACCGCACTGCGGAACATCCCTATGCCCGATACCCTGCGCGAGGCCGTCATGCAGGCCAGGACCATTACCGCCCATGGCGGGCGCCGGCGCCAACTGCAGTACATCGGCAAGCTGATGCGCGAGGTCGATGCCACACCGATTCGCGCCGCGCTGGAACAACGCAACCGCCAGTCACGTGAGTCTGCACAGCACTTTCACCAGCTGGAGCAGCTGCGTGACCGCCTGCTGCAGGATGGCGATAGCGTGGTGGACGAGGTTTGCGAGCGCCACCCCACAGCGGAACGTCAGAGACTGCGACAATGGCTGCTACAGGCACGTCGGGAGAAAGAACGCGGACAGCCGCCAAAGGCGGCGCGCCAGTTGTTCCGTTACCTGCGTGAACTGGAGGAAGGAGAGGCTTCCCTGTAGGTCGACAAAACCGCGAACACCTACGCCCGGCAGGTCAGCGAGCGATGCTCGATGGCAGGAAAGGTCCTGCGCACCCGTTCGAGGCGCTTGCGGTCCACCTCGGCGCACACCACCCCGGAACCGCTCACCAGGCGGTCGAGCACCACACCCCAGGGATCGACGATCATGCTGTGGCCGTAGGTTTCGCGGCCGTTGACGTGGTAACCGCCCTGGGCCGGCGCGGCCACGTAGCAGAGATTTTCCACCGCCCGGGCGCGCACCAGCACATCCCAATGGGCACTGCCGGTAACCGCCGTGAAGGCTGATGGCAAGGCCACCAGCTCCATGCCCTGGTCCAGCATGGAGCGAAACAGCTCAGGGAAACGCAGGTCATAGCAGACCGCCAGCCCCAGCCGACCCAGCGGGGTATCCACCACCACCGTATCCTGACCCGGCTCGATGGTTTCCGATTCGTTATAGCGCTCTTTGCTGTCCACCAGTTCCACATCGAAGAGATGGACCTTGTCGTAGCGCGCGACCTGTTCACCCTTGTCGTTGAACAGCAGGCTGGCGGCGCGCACCTTGTCGGAATTGTCCGCGGCGATCGGCACGGTGCCACCCACCAGCCAGATGCCATGACGGGCCGCCTGCTGGGCGAGGAATTCCTGGATGGGACCGGCACCGGCCTGCTCCTTGACCTTGAGCTTGTCGCGCTCGGTCATGCCCATAATGGCGAAATTCTCCGGTAACACCACGAGCCGGGCCTTGCGCCCCACGGCCGTAGCGATCAGCCGTTCGGCTTCCAGCAGGTTCGCGCCCACATTGGGGCCCGAAGCCATCTGCACGCATGCAATCACACTCATGGGATGTTTATCAGTCCTGTATACGTAATTCGAGGGCATCGTCCTGGCCGCTGCCCGCCGTCAACTGGAT
>DATHUT010000323.1:0-2951 GCA_035462005.1 Gammaproteobacteria bacterium
CCCGCTCCTACAGGTACCATGCAAATCGTGATCCGCGCCCGGCCTGACCGGGCGTGCGCATCTCAGGCAGGAACCTAATGAACGATACGGGCACACAGGCCCTGTACGAAAAACGTATCCCCATCTATCCCCGTTCGGTGCAGGGGCGCTTCCGTTCGCTCAAGTGGGGCATTCTGGCCTTCGCTTATGGCGTCTATTTCCTGCTGCCCTGGTTGCCCTGGAGTCGGGAGCTGGGCCCGAATCACGCGGTGGTGTTCGATATCACCAGCCGACGCTTCTACCTCTTCGACCTTGTGGTGCATGCCCAGGACATCATGTGGCTGGCGGGCCTGTTGCTCATCGCCGCGCTGCTGCTGTTTTTCGTCACCGGCCTGGCGGGACGGGTATTCTGCGGTTATTTCTGCTTCCAGACCCTGTGGACGGACCTGTACGTCCTCATCGAGCGGCTGGTGCAGGGCGAGCGCCCGGCGCGTATCCGTCTCGA
Source organism: Gammaproteobacteria bacterium (assembly GCA_035462005.1). Classification (GTDB taxonomy): domain Bacteria; phylum Pseudomonadota; class Gammaproteobacteria; order DSM-19610; family DSM-19610; genus JAIVHA01. The sequence continues at coordinate 485 of DATHUT010000323.1, forward strand.
CAAGCAGCCCTGGAACGGTGAAAAGGTCTTCAAGAAATCCGCCACCCATGCCCTGTGGCTGCTGACGGCCTTCTGGACCGGGATCACCTTCACCTTCTATTGGGCCGAGGCTCCACAACTGCTGGTGGATTTCTTCACCGGTCGCGCACCTTTCCCCGCCTATGCCACCACCCTGTTCCTGACGGCGACTACCTATGTGATGGCCGGCCTGGCGCGCGAGCAGGTTTGTACCTACATGTGCCCCTATGCGCGCTTCCAGAGTGTCATGTTCGACCGCGACACCCTGGTGGTGGCCTATGACGAGGCGCGCGGCGAAGGCACACAGGGTCGGCAGAAGATCCGCACCGGCTTCAAGACCCGCGAGGAACGGCAGCAGCAGGGAGTAGGCGACTGCATCGATTGTGGCTATTGCGTGCAGGTTTGCCCTACGGGCATCGATATCCGCAATGGCCTCCAGTACCAGTGCATTTCCTGCGCCCTGTGCATCGACGCCTGCGATACCATCATGGATAACCTGGGCTGGCCGCGCGGCTTGATCAAATATACATCCGAACGCGAGCAGCAGGGTGGCACAACGCGCCGTCTCAATGCCAAGAATATCGGCTACGGGGTGACACTGGTGGTCGCCACCCTGGCACTGATCTGGAGCGTGGTGCACCAGGTGAAGCTGGATGCCTCGGTGAGCCAGATCCGCAATCCCTTGTTCGTGGTGCTGTCCGACGGTCGTGTCCAGAACAGCTACGAGATCAAGCTGAACAACAAAACCAGCCAGCTCATGGTGTTCGAACTGGAACTGAACGGCCTGCCCGGGGCGGAACTGGACCTGGGTCGCCTGGAGATGATCGAGGTACCCCCGGAGCGCAGTCTGCGCATCATGGCGCGGGTGCGCCTGGACGAGGAAGGTGAACACCAGGCGGCACGCGGTTTTGAATTCGTGATCCGTCCGCTGCAGGGTCCCTCGGACCTGGGCACGGTACGCCAGTCCGCCACATTCCATATCCCGGGTCGGGGCCAGTAGCCGCCATGGAAAACATGTTGGCACTGCCGGTTGGTATCGCGCTGCAGGTCTTGTTGTTCGTCCTGTTGTACCGCTTCACCGCCCTGGGTGGCAAGCAGGCCGCGGTGATCGTGGCCTTCCTGGCCATGGGGGTGACCGTTCCCTATGCGCTGCTGGCCTGGCCCGGCGGCGATGTGCTGGCCATCTATGTGGCCCTGTTCCTGGTGTGTGCCTACGTGCTGGGCATCATCAGTTCGCATCGCGAGCGGCGCCTGGCCCTGGCCGGCGAAGACAGCGGTCGCTGGTTCCACTGGGGACCGGCGGTGATCATCCTGTTCTTCAGCCTGGTGTTCCTGGTCAATGCCACCATGGTGGTGTTGTCTCGCCAGGGCATGCCGGCACCCCTGGCGCGCCTGCTGTTGCCGGAAAGTGATCGGGCGCGCCAGGTTACCATGGCCTTCCCTGGCACTGTCGCACGGGATTTCCACAAGAAGGAAGCCCTCTACAATGAGTACCTGGAGCAGGTGCGCAAGCAGGAGGCCCGCGGCTGGCAGGTGCGCCAGGGCTGGCTGGAGAAACCGGTGGCCGGCCAGCCGCAGCCATTCCAGGTGACGGTGACGGCACGGGATGGCAGTCCGGTGATCGGTGCGCAGGTATGGGTGGCATTCCTGCGCCCTTCCGACCAGCGCCTGGATCAGCGGGTGGAGTTGCCCGAAAAGGATTCCGGCCTGTACCGCGCCAATGTGGAACTGCCTTCCCCCGGGCTTTGGAGCACGACCCTGATGGTCGAGCGGGGCGAGGACGTGCATGAGGTGCAGGCGAATACCCTGATCGAAGCCGGGCCGGAAGCCCCCTGAGCCTGAACCGCCGCGTCATGACGCGGTCTTATGTTCGCTGTCAGTGAGTGGGGTATGATGTGACTATCCTGTATCTGTTATTGCCCATCAGCCTGATCTTCGTCGGTGCGGCCATCTGGGTGTTCCTGTGGGCCGTGCGCAGTGGCCAGTACGAGGATATGGAGGGGCCTGCCCACCGTATTCTCATGGACGACGATGATCCCCGCATCCCGCGCCGCAAGCCGGACTTGAAGGATGGGGACGAGTAAGATAAGATTCCGCTAATTTACTGAATTCTATCAAGGTGTGACATGTTTACATTCCAGGGTTTTCCCATGTTCATCGTGGTGGCGCTGATTGTCGCCTCCTGGCTGAGTTTCCTGTCGGTGGTGATCTTCGGCTGAGCCCATAGGCACCACGGGTTACTCCCGTGAAAATGAAAAGGGCGCCGGGGTAGATCCCGGCGCCCTTTTCATTGTGCCGGACTGAAGGCCGACTTGCAGGATGGCTGCGTGGACCTCAGGCCTCCATGGCCCCGCGCAGCTTCTTCATGGCATTGCTTTCCAGCTGGCGGATGCGTTCCGCCGATACCCCGTAGCGGTCCGCCAATTCGTGCAGGGTGGACTTGCTGTCC
>DATHUT010000324.1:0-9850 GCA_035462005.1 Gammaproteobacteria bacterium
GTTGGGCCAGTCGCTGAACAGAGGCAGATCGATGCTGCCGGCTGCATGGGGCAGCCGGCCACGCACCACGGCGATATATTCCTTGTGCATCTGGCGCCGTTCGAACTGCAAACCCAGCCGGCGTTGAGCCTCGGCATGCAGGGCAAGCAACATCAGGCCCGAGGTTTCCATGTCCAGCCGGTGGACGATGCGGGCAGCGGGGAATTCTTCCTGTACTCTCGCCGACAGGCAATCCTGCCGGTCGGGGCCGCGACCAGGCACACTCAATAGGCCAGGCGGCTTGTTTACCACCAACAGGTCCGTGTCCTGGTAGAGGATATCAAGCCCCTTATGTGAGGGAGGCTGATATCGATGGAAGGGTGGAGAAGCGGCTGGCATGTGTAACAGGCACTTACTCGAGGGTGAAGTAGAAGCGTGCACCCGCGCCAGGGCAGGATTCCGCCCAGATCTGGCCTTGGTGCCGCGCCACGATCCTGGCCACGGTTGCCAGGCCAATGCCGGTGCCTTCGAATTCATTGACACCGTGCAGGCGTTCGAAGGGTTGAAACAGCTTGTCAGCGTATTGCATGTCGAATCCGGCCCCATCATCTTCCACGATGTAGAAGGTCTTGCCTTCCGTGGTTTGTGCGCGCACGGAAATGTGAGCGGGCTGTCGGCCAGCGGTGAACTTCACGCTGTTTTCCAGCAGGTTTTCCATGGCGATGCGCAGCAGCTTGTAGTCCGCGTGTACGGGTATCTCGGGCTCGATCTCCCAGCATAGCAGGCGTTCCGGGTGTTCCAGACTCAGTTGCTCGCTGATCAAGCGACACAGTTCGGCCAGGTTGAAATCAATACGGTTGGGAATGCTATGACTCAGGCTGGTAAGGGTCAGCATGCCATCCAACAGATCTCCGATGCGCTGGGTTCCGATGCGTATCCTGCCGAGCATGTACCTGGCTTCCTGGTCCAGTGCCTTGCCGTGTTCTTCCAACAGGATGTAGCTGTAGCCATCCAGGCCACGCAGAGGTTGGCGCAGGTCATGGGCAAGGGCGTAGGAAAAACTCTCCGCTTCCGTGACCATGTGTTCCAGTTGCCGGGTACGATCCGTTACCAGTTCCTGCAGGTGATCACGGTATTGTGCAAGCTCCTGGCTGGCGGCATGGTCACGCTTGAGTGCAATCCAGGCGATGGTCATGCCAGCCAGGAGGAACAGGAAGCCGGCGGCGGGCAGGAAGAACAGGGTATTGCGGTAGCGGCGGTTGATATCGTCAATGGCCTGTTGCGCAGCCGACTGCTGCAGTTGCATGAGGGTATCCATCTTGCCCATGGCAAGGTCCTGGGACTCGATGGCTTCGTTGAGCAAGGTAATGATCTCGGGCCCTCTGAAGTTTTCGCGTATCAGGTTTATGACGCGCTGCTGTTTCAGGTAGGCCTCGTAGGCACGATCCATCAATTTTTCCAGTGCGGTTTCCTCCTGCGGGTTGAGGCCCGCGGCCTGGAGTAATTCCCGTGCCACTATGAAATCACTGGCGGCATGAAAATAACCTTCCCAGGCGGCATCCCGGCTAAAGGGATCGTCTTCGATCACCATGTCGCGAAGCCCCACCTGCCGTTTGCGCATGGCATCGCGCATGGTGGAAACCTGCAAGGATTTATGCCGCTGGGTTTCCAGCACTCCGGCCAGGTGGTGGCTGATGTGGGTCATGTAGGTCAGGACGAAGACCGACAGGGAAAACAGGATGACGATGACTGCAACGAAGCCGTAGACGAGGTCACGCTGTTGTTTGCGGGGAGATGTGCCGGTCATGGCGGGAGGTGGCCAGAGTGATTTATCCGGCTATAGTACCGTAGCGCCTGTGATTTGGCATGGCCCTGGACCACATGGTCTCACCCTGGCGGGTGGCCTGGACGCTTCCCTTGCCGGGGCCTGCGCGTACTGATTGTTTCATCATGGTTTTTTATCTGATCAACATCGCGAAACAGGGCCACCTGACGTTCGTGAAGGCGAGGTGTGGTGCCGGTAAGCCAGGAAATAAACGCGGTAAAAGCAGTGTGGAATCAGCGGCACCGGTGCTCAGAAGAAATCATGATTACCGTCATGGCTTTCTCCCTGGATAGGCGCATATTGTTATCCTTGTGAATGCAGATAAGTGCCAGAGGGAGGCAGAACCATGACGAAAACCATGATCCTGGTAGCCGACAGCAGCCGCGCACGGCTGTTTATCGCCGATACGCCCAAGGCGAAACTGCGTGAAGTGGAGGATTTCGCTTCACAAGGCGGGCGTTTACAGGAGGGCGAGCTCGTGAGTGACCGCCCCGGCAGTTCACGAACCCCCTCCGGGCATGGGCTGCATGCCTACGAACCTCCCACCACGGCCCAAGAGGAGGCGCGTCTCCTGTTCGCCAAGCGTCTGGTGGAGCGCCTGGAACAGGATCGCAAGCAGGGTGTGTTCGACCAGTTCGTCCTCGTGGCACCCGCCGCCATGCTTGGCAAGTTGCGGGCCGAGATGAAAGGCCCCTTGGCCAAGGTCCTGGTGGAAAGCCTGGACAAGAACCTGGTGCAGCAGTCGCCGGATGAGCTGCGTACGCAGGTGAGTGTCCTGTTATAGATAGATGGTCCGGGCAGGGGGCGGCAATCTGTCCTATATTCCACTGATGGGCTATGGAGATTTTTCTGTGACTGTGGGGAGATGGGATCATGACTAGGCATTTACTGGTGCCCATGGCGCTGGCAACATTGATTTCCCTGACGGGCTGCGCCACCTATCAGGGGCAGCAGGAACAGGCCGGCATGGTGATCGGCGGCATCCTGGGCGGTGTGCTGGGCTCCGAGGTGGGCGGCGGAAGAGGGCGAACCGCCGCCATCATTGCCGGCACCCTGGCCGGCGCGGCCATCGGTGGCTCAGTGGGCCGCTCCATGGACGAGGTGGACCGCATGAAAACCGCGCAAACCCTGGAAACGGTGCGCACCGGCGTACCCGCCCAGTGGCGCAACCCCGATACGGGCAACAGCTACAGCGTGGTTCCCACCCGCACCTATGAAACCACTGCGGGTCCCTGCCGCGAGTACAGTATCGACGCCATCATCGGCGGACGTGTGGAAAAGGTCTATGGCACCGCCTGCCGGCAGCCGGATGGCAGCTGGCGGGTTATGGAAGGCTAGCCCGCATTCAGCCCCGCCCTGGCGGGTTTCAGCGCGGTTTGTCCTCATATTCAATCGTTTGCCGTTTCGTGAACCGCGTCACATAAAGTTTCCGCGCGTCGGACCGCTATGGTGTGAGGGGAAGCATCGACCCGGAACCGCACCGGTCAGATTCGAGGAGTTCTCATGAAAAACAATGCGATATCGTTGCCCGATTCATCCACGAGGGCCGCCCGGCCAACGGTACTGATTGTCGATGATTCACGACTCATGCGGGTCGCCATCAAGAAGATTCTCAAAGACGAATTCGAGCTCATCGAGGCTGTCGACGGCGAGGATGCCTGGAGCCGGCTCATGGAAGAACCCGCGATTGCCTGCATCTTCAGTGATCTCTCCATGCCCAATCTGGACGGCTATGGCCTGCTGGAGCGGGTGCGCGGTTCCGATGATGCGCATGTACGCGCGCTGCCCTTCATTGTCATCACCGGAAAGGAAGGCGATCTCGGTGGTCTGCTGGAGGAAGTGCGTGGTCATGGCGCCACGGACCTGGTGGGCAAGCCCTTCAAGAGTGATGAAATCATTGCCCGCACCCGTTCCCTGCTGGCGGTGGACACGACGCCGGTAGTCGTGATGGCTGCGGTTACGGAATCACCGGCTGCGGAAACGCCCCCCGTGAATGAAACGCCGGTCGTGGATCAGGTTGCCGCGGCGGAGGCAAGCCGTATTCGCGAGGAACAGGAAGCCGCGCGGCAGGCGGAGGAAGCCTTGGCGCGTCGCCAGGCCGCCGAAGCGGAAGCCCGCCGCCAGAAGGAAGAGGCCGAGGCACGGCGCATCCGGGAAGAACAGGAAGCCGCGCGCCGGGCAGAGGAAGAACAGCGCCGTCAGGTCGAGGAAGCGGCACGTCGCCAGGCCGCCGAAGCGGAAGCCCGCCGTCAGAAGGAAGAGGCCGAGGCGCGGCGCATCCGGGAAGAACAGGAAGCTGCACGCCAGGCCGAGGCAGCGGCGCGCCAGGCCGCCGAACTGGCAGAGCAGGAACGCATCGCCGCGGAAGCGGCAGCACGCCAGGCCGAGGAAGAAGCCCGGATCTGCGAGGAATTGCGCGCCAAGGCCAGGCTCATGGCAGAGGAACGCGAGCGGCAACGCCTGGCAGAAGAACAGGCGTCGCGTCTCAACCCGTTGCAGGGGCTCTTTATGCGTCTGGCGTTGCCTTTCATGTCCCTGGCCAATCGCTTGTTGCGCCTGGGCAAGGACGAGGCTCTCGACAAGCTGCGCAAGCGCCTGCGCTAACCAGCACAGTTCCCAGTGTCTTGTAACGGAGGCGGCCAGGTGCCGCCTTCGTTCATTCCCGCCTGGTTACTTGATCCGCCTCATGTTTTGCCCGGATTTGAACCTGGCACGCGAATGCGCCAAAATGCCCTCCTGCCTGTCCCGGGATGTTTTGTTTCGGGCCTGTCAAAACAAGACATTAGCAGTTAACCAAAAGGAGAATGATTGTGAAGTTGATTCTGTTAGGCGCCCCGGGCGCGGGCAAGGGCACGGTTTCCAAGTTGCTGACGGCCCTCGATGGTTCGGTCCAGATTTCCACGGGTGACATCCTGCGCGGCGCCGTGAAGGATGGAACTGAGCTGGGTAAAAAGGCACAGGCCTTTATGAAGGCCGGGGACCTGGTTCCCGATGACCTGATCATGGGCATCATGGAAGAGCGTTTGCAGCAGCCCGATTGCGCCAACGGTTTCCTGCTCGATGGCTTTCCGCGCACCATCCCCCAGGCTGAGGCCCTCGACAAGTTGCTGGACAAGCTGAACATCAAGCTCGATGCCGTGGTGGATCTGGTTGTGCCACGCGATGTCATTCTCGACCGCCTGACCACCCGTCGCACCTGTTCCAATTCCGATTGCCAGGAAATCTACAACGTCAAGAGCAAGCCGACCAAGGTGGAAGGCGTATGTGACAAGTGTGGCAGCCCGGTGATCCAGCGGGATGATGAAACCGAAGAAGCCATCAGCAAGCGCCTCGATACCTACAACGAAAAGACCGCACCCCTGGCCTCCTACTACGAGAAGAAGGGACAGCTGATGAAAGTGAATGCCACTTCCAGCGATGCCGTGGTTGCAGCCATCAAGCAGAAGCTCGGCATGTAGTTCCGTTCGCAAGTCAGGCCGGGCTCTTAGCGCCCGGCCTGCCCTTGCACCTCTTTTTCCCACCAAGCCGGTAACTCGGCCACGGACTCCAGCACCGCATCGGGTCGCACATTGCTTTGCAGGTCCTCTGGCCTGAACTTGCCGGTTTTTACCAAGACGGCCCTCAGCCCGGCTTCTTGCGCCCCTTCCACATCGCCGTGGATATCATCGCCGATCATCAATAATTCCCCGACATCCAGTCCAAGGCTGTCCGCTGCAACCTGGAAAAAAGTGGCAGCCGGCTTGCCGAATACCCTGGGTGCCAGGCCGGTGGCATACTCCAGCGCCGCCACGAATGGACCCGTGTCCAGTTGTAGCCCGCCTGGGGCCTTCCAATAGCGGGTCATGCCCAGGGCAATCAGGACGGGTCGGGGATCCTGCATGAGGCAGGTGAAGGCCTGGTTCAGACGGGCGAAACTCCATTCCGTGCCGAGATCGCCCACCACCACGGCGCTGACAGACTCATGGATATTTTCATCCCATTGCAACAGATCGGCGAATTCCACCCGGGTGGCTTCCGGCACGAACAGTGCCACGGGACCCCGGCTGTGGGTGCGCAACCAGTGCGCGGCCGCTCGGGGAGGGCTGATGATGCGATCCGCCGTTGCCGTGATCCCCATGCGCGCAAGCTTTTTAACGATATCGGAACGAGGTTTCGAAGTGGTATTGGTTACGAAGCAATGCGGAATGTCCCGTTCGCGTACCCAGTGGAGGGTCTGCAGGGCACCGGGAATGGCTTCATTGCCCTGGTACAACACCCCATCGAGGTCGAAGAGGATGGCCTTCATGATGCATCATTCCCGCTGCAGGGCGCGCAGCTCTTCCACCAGTTCCGGCGCATCCCACTCCCGGGTGCCGACGGCCCGGTGCCGGATGATTCCGGCAGGGTCGATGATATAGGTGGTGGGCAGGCCGATGACGGGGTATTCCTCGACGATTTTCCCGCCCTGGTCCATCAGCAGGGGAAAGGTCACGGGATAGTCGCCCGTGAAGCGGAAAATGGTGTCCTCGTCTTCTCCCACGTTGATGGCCACCACGGCAATGGTTTCATCACCGACCAGTTGGTGCAGGCGCTCCATGGCAGGCATCTCCTCGCGGCAGGGCGGGCACCAGGTGGCCCAGAAATTCAGCACCACCACCTTGCCGCGATAGTCGGATAACTGGTGCGAGTGGCCCTCGGTATCGGGCAGGGTGAACTCGGGTGCGGGCTTGCCGAGAAAGGCGGGCAGTGTCTGTGGAGTGGAGGGCTGGGCCTGGACCGATGTGGTCAGGATGGCGAACAGCAGCACGCAATGGACGAGCAGGGCATTCAGGATCATACGGGCTGGTCGCTGGCGCATTGCAGGTCCTCGATCAGGAAGGTGCGGGTCTCTCCGAACTGTTCCCAGCTTACCTCGAGCTTGAATCGGCTCCCGGGCGGGAGATCGATCATGGTCATGCCCCAGTTGTAGTCACCGGCTTCGTAGGTCTGTTCTGCTGGCAACAGGGCCCACTGGAAGGCAATGCGGGCCGCTGGTGCCGCGTCTTCCCGTTCCCAGAGCCTGGCCCAGTCCTCGCGGGTGAGGATGCTGGCGTCCCGGTCCCGGTGCTGAACCGTCCAGTCCTGCTGGCGGTAGTGGAGCGGGGCGGGTTGTGTTTCATGGGAGATGTTCCGGAATACGGTCTGGAAGACGCAGCGTCCGGCGACCTGTTCAACCTCATCGGCACTGAAGCCCCGGGCCAGGAAAAAGGCACGGCTCTGGTCCGGCATGCGCTGCACCAGGCGCAGGGACATGCCTTCGTCGCGGATTTCCCAATAGGGCAGCTGGGCCTGCTCGTCGATGCCCGTGGTCAAGGCGGCGGCGGACAACCCGCCTGGCGGCATGGCCAGCAGCGCCAGGGAGATGATGGTGGCCTGCTTCATGACCTCATGATAGCGCATCTGCCTCACCAGGGGATTACCCTGCCATCAATGTCATAGAAGGTGCCGGTATCTTCCGGTTTCATCCGCGTCAGAATGGCGCGCATTGCGGTCACGCTTTCCGTGGTGGAGATCTCGGCATGAGGGCCGCCCATGCCGGTCTTGACCCAGCCGGGATGGAGTATGGCTACACGAATCCCCCTGTCTTGCAGGTCGATGGCAGCGCTTTTCAATACTGCATTCAATGCGGCCTTGGAAGATCGATATACATAGCTACCTCCCGATCCATTATCCGCCATGCTGCCCATCTTGCTGCTCAGACAAGCGATAAGCTTGTATTGGCTGCTGGTCACATGCCCGATGAAAGTCTCCATCATTTTCATGGGGGCGATGACATTGATACGCATGGCGCGCAACCAGAGATTCTCGTCGGTATTTCCAAATTCGGCGTCATCCTGGCCATACACGCCCGCGTTATTGAATAAGATGTCGATGGGGTGCCCTTCCAGTTCTCGGGCGAGGCTGGTCATGCGTCCATGATCCGTTACATCAAGCTGGTGCAGGTGGATTTTCTGGTTTTCTGTAGCCAAGGCATGGAGCTCCGTGGCCCGCTCCGGGTCGCGGCAGCAGGCATGGACCTGCCAGCCGGCGGCGGCGTACTGGCGCACCACTTCCAGGCCGATACCGCGATTGCTGCCGGTGACCAGGATGGTTTTAGCCATGAGCGATGCCTCTGTATGCGTGGAATTTCGTCTATGCTTGAACTGATGCGGATCGAGGGTGATCGTCGCCTGGGCATGCCCGGGAACTTATTTACCCTGCTTCCATCCTACTACAGGTATCGTCATGATCAACAGGAGGACTGAATGCTCTTCAGACAGCTACAGGAACCGGATTCCTGCACCTATACCTATCTGCTCAGCTGCCCCGATACGGGTGAAACCGTACTGATCGATCCGGTGCTGGATACCGTGGACCGTGATCTGCAACTGCTTCAGGATCTCGGGCTCAAATTGAGCTACAGCCTGGATACCCACATTCATGCCGACCATCTCACGGGTGCGCGGCGTTTGAAGGAACTGGCGGGCAGCCGTATCGTCTATCCGGAAATCGATGATCTTCCTTGCGCGGATATGGGTGTGCGCGAAGGTACGCCTTTCCGGGTGGGGAATATCGAGATTCATCCATTGTTTACCCCTGGGCATACCAATCATCACCATGCCTACCTGATCGATAATGGTACCCACAAGCTATTGTTCAGTGGCGATGCTCTGCTTATAGATGCTTGTGGTCGTACCGATTTCCAGTCCGGTGATGCCGGCACCCTGTATCGCTCCATTCATGACAAGTTCTTCAGCCTGCCGGACGATACCCTGGTCTATCCCTGCCATGACTACGAGGGTCGCCATATATCGACCATCGCGCAGGAAAAGGCCCGCAACCCGCGCCTGGGCAATGACAAATCACTGGAAGAGTTTGTGGCTATCATGGACAACATGGATCTTCCCTACCCGCGCAAGATTGATTTCGCCGTGCCGGGTAACGAGCGCTGCGGTGAATGTCCGCCCAATGTGCCGGAGAAGTTCCGTGGTCCTTGTCAGCGACACGAGCAGGGCTGACCGATGGCGGTGAAAAAGACTAGTGCAGGATATCCCGCATGCGTTGCTGGAAGCTCCGGGTGAGTTCGTGTTCGCTACCCAGCAGGGCAAACAGGGACAGCATGGCCTGTTGTGCGAAACCGTCCCGATGGCATCGATCCTGCTGTAAGGCATGCAGCAGGCACTCCAGCGCGTATTCATGATCGTCCTGCACCAGTGCCAGGGAGGCGCGGCTCAACAGGGCCTCTTGGTCATCGGGATGGGCGCGTAGCTGCTGGTCCAGTTCTTCGGCCGGTGGAGCCTGCTCCGCCAGTTGCAGGATTCCCGCATGAATGCTCAGGTGCTTCAGGTCCGCGTTGTGTCGGGCTTCTTCCGGCAGGCTGGCGAAGTAGTGGATCACGTCCTCGAACCGGTGCTCGCGAAACAACAGCTTGATGGTCATGGTGTGCAGATTCATGTCACGTGGATTGTCACTGCTGGCCGCCGCCAGCAGATTCAGTGCCTCGTCCGGGTCGCCGGCCTGATAGGCTTGCAGGGCTGCGGTGATGGCCGAGCCGGGCGTCGGGGGAAGATGTTTATCAATGACATTGCGCAGGGATCGTTCCGATTGCGCACCATGGATGGAGTCGACCACCGCACCCTTGCTGAAGAGCTTCACCGTGGGCACGCAGGTAACGCCGCTTTCTTGCACCAGTCGTGGCTGGGCTTCAGTATTGACATTGACCAGCAGGAAGCGCCCCTGGTATTCCTCGCTCAGTCCCTCGAGCGCTTGCCAGAGTCTGAAGCAGGGGGCTGCCTTTGGAGTCCAGAAATTCACCAGCACCAGGCCTTTGCTGGAGTTGTCCAGCACCAGTTGCTGGAAATTCTCCGTGGTGCCATCAAAGACATACTTAAGCCGGGACATTTCCGTATACGCTCACTGCAAGTAGGATGACGGCATGGTAGCGAAGCCCCGGGCCGGCCTGCAATTTACCCGATTTTTCGCGCGTGATTGCCGGGTCATCACGCGGTGGCAGCCTGGCTTTCCTCTTGCTCGTCGGGGTCATAGCCC
>DATHUT010000325.1:0-4075 GCA_035462005.1 Gammaproteobacteria bacterium
GGTTATATCCAGGCGGAAGACCGGCCAGAGACTTGGGGCGCCGATGGTGCTGTGGATACGCCGCTGGAGATCCTCGATCGGGTGGATCGCTTGCGGCAACTGGTATGATGGAGGCCATGGACACCGCCAACCTGATCCTGCTGCTGATCGTCGCCCTGCTGGCCGCGACCGCGGGCGCCCTGGTCGGCCGCCTGCGCGCCCAGCGCCACCTGTCCAGTCTGCGCGAGGAGAACATTCGTCTTCAGACCCAGCTTGAAGCGGAACGCCTGGCCCATGGGGAACGCAGCGCCGCCTTCGAGCAGGCCCGCCAGGCCCTCAGCGACAACTTCAACGCCCTGGCCGGCGCGGCCCTCAAGCACAACAGCACGGAGTTCCTCAAGCTGGCCCAGGAGAACCTCAAGGCCTTCCAGGTCCATGCCCAGGGCGACCTGTTGCAGCGGGAAAAGGCCGTGGAAAACCTGGTCAAGCCCATCCGCGAGGCCCTGGACCGCACCGAACAGCAGATGCACCACCTGGAACAGGAACGCAAGGAAGCCCATGGCGCGCTCAGCAAGCACCTGGAGACCATGGCCGAATCCCATCGCCTGCTGCAGGGCGAGACCCGCAACCTGGTGCAGGCGCTGCGTCGCCCCGAGGTACGCGGCCAATGGGGAGAGATGACCCTCAAGCGCCTGGCGGAACTGGCCGGCATGGTGGAACACTGCGATTTCTACGAACAGGAACAGGTCCAGACCGAGAGCGGCCCCCTGCGTCCCGACATGATTGTGCGCATGCCCGACGGCCGCGAAATCATCGTCGACGCCAAGACCCCGCTGGACGCCTACCTTACCGCCGTCGAGGCCAAGACCGATGCCGAGCGCGACCAGGCGCTGGTGCATCACGCCCGCAAGGTGCGCGAACGGGTGCGTGAACTGTCCGCCAAGGCCTACTGGCAACAGTTCCGCAACGCCCCCGACTTCGTGGTGCTGTTCATCCCCGGCGACCAGTTTCTCAGTGCCGCCCTGGAGCGCGACCGCGCCCTGCTGGAGGACGCCCTGGCAGCGCGGGTGATCCTCGCCACGCCCACCAGTTTCGTCGCCCTGTTGCGCGCCGTAGCCTATGGCTGGCGCCAGGAGGCCCTGGCGGAGAACGCCGAGCAGATCCGCGTTCTCGGCGAGGAAATGTATTCCCGCCTCGGCACCTTTGCCGAGCACCTGTCACGGGTGGGTAAAAGCCTGGACAGCAGTGTGTCCGCCTACAACAAGGCCGTCGGCTCCTTCGATACCCGCATCCTGCCCAGCGCCCGCAAATTCAGCGAGATGGGTATCCGCCACAAGAAACCTATGGAGGAACCGCAGCCGCTGGAACGCAGCCCACGCCCCCTGCAAACCGATGCGGATGAAGCCCAGCCCACTCCGGAACCATGACCGAACCCCATATCCGTCAGGCCTATGCCCACTGCCTGCACCTGGCCCGCAACCATTACGAAAATTTCCCGGTCGCCTCCTGGCTGCTGCCACGACGCTTGCGCCAGCCCGTGGCCGCCATCTATGCCTTCGCGCGCCGCGCCGACGACTGGGCCGATGAAGGTGATTTCCCGGCACACGAACGCCTGGCGGCCCTCGACGCCATGGAGCAGTCCGTGCGTGCCAGTGGTCGGGGCGAACCCGGTGACGACCCGGTCTTCATCGCTCTGGCCGACAGCATCCAGCGTCATGCACTGCCACTGGAACCTTTCCTGGACCTGCTCAGCGCCTTTCGCCAGGACGTGACCCAGACCCGCTATGCCGATTTCGGTGAACTGATGCAGTATTGCCGCCGCTCCGCCAACCCCGTGGGACGCCTGTTGTTGCATCTCTACCGCGCGGCGGACGCGCGCAACCTCGGTCATGCCGATGCCGTCTGCAGCGCGCTGCAACTGACCAACTTCCTGCAGGACCTGCACCAGGACTATGTGGAGAATGGCCGTGTCTATATTCCCCAGGACGAACTGCGGCGCTTCGGCGTGGACGAGGCGCAACTGGGACGGCGCGAGGACAGCCCGGCCCTGCGCCAGCTGCTGCGCTTCCAGACCCAACGCGCCATGCAAATACTGCATTCGGGTGCGCCGCTGGGCAAGCGCCTCAAGGGTCGTGCCGGCTTCGAGTTGCGCATGATCATCCTCGGCGGCAATCGTATCCTGCAGTACCTGCAGCGCCAGCCGGACTCCTTCCAGCGGCCGCGCCTCACCCGGCGCGACCGCCTCCACATGGTATGGGGCGCGCTGAAATGAATCCCGACCAGTACTGCCAACGCAGGGCGGCCGCCAGCGGCTCCAGTTTCTATTACAGCTTTCTGTTCCTGCCCGCCGAACAACGCCGCGCCATCCTAGCCCTCTATGCCTTCTGTCGTGAAGTGGATGACGTGGTGGACGATTGCCAGGATCCCGGCGTGGCACGCCTGAAACTGCAATGGTGGCGCGAGGAAATCGGCCGTGCCTTCCAGGGCAGTCCCCAGCATCCCGTCACCCGGGCACTGCAGCCCCAGCTCGAACGCTACAACCTGCCCGAGGAATATTTCCGGGAAATCATCGACGGCATGCAGATGGACCTGGACCAGGCGCGCTATGCCGATTTCAGCGCCCTGGCCCTGTACTGCTATCGCGTCGCCGGCGTGGTCGGCCTGCTGGCAGCGGAGATATTCGGCTACCAGGATCGCGGCACGCTGAAGTATGCCACCGAGCTCGGCACGGCCCTGCAACTCACCAACATCCTGCGGGATGTGCGCGAGGATGCGCGGCGCGGCCGCATCTACCTGCCCCAGGACGAACTGCGCAGGGCGGGTGTGGAGGAAGAGGATATCCTGCGCGGTGTCAGTACGCCGCCACTGCAATCGTTGTTGGCGCAACAGGCCGCGCGGGCCCGCGACTATTACCAGCGTGCGGAGCAGACCCTGCCCGAAGTGGACCGCCCGGCACAGCGCAGCGGCCTGATCATGTCCAGCATCTATGGCACCCTCCTCGACGAGATCGAGGCGGATGGCTTTCGGGTCCTGGAGCGCAGGGTTGCCCTTACTCCCCTACGCAAGCTCTGGATCGCCTGGTCCACCCTGCGCCGGGAAAAACGTCGCGCCCGTGGCTGATCCGAGCCACGAGGAAACCGTGGTGGTGGTCGGAGGCGGCTGGGCCGGCCTGGCCGCCGCCGTCGAACTCACCCACGCGGACATTCCCGTCATCCTGATCGAATCGGCCCGTCAGCTGGGTGGGCGGGCCCGTTGCGTGCGCTTCGGCGAATTGCGCGTGGACAATGGCCAGCACATCCTGCTGGGGGCCTATCGGGAATGGCTGGCCCTGTTACAACGCATCGGCCTGGAGGAACGGCAGGTGGTGCGACGCCTGCCCCTGGAACTGGAGATGGTGGGTGCGCGGGATCCCGGTCTGCATCTGCGCGCTCCCGCGCTGCCCGCCCCCCTACACCTGCTGGCCGGGCTGTTGGGCACCCGCGGCCTGACCCTGCGGGAACGCCTTGCCGCCCTGCGTTTCGGCTACTGCCTGGCCCACTCCCGCCAGTCACCGGAACAGGATCGCAGTGTCGCCACCCTGTTACGGGAACATCGCCAGCCGGCGCGACTCACCCGCCTGCTGTGGGAGCCTCTCTGCCTGGCGGCACTGAACACGCCGATCGAGATCGCCTCCGCACACCTGTTCCTGCAGGTACTTCGGGAGAGCTTCCGGCACCGGCGTCGGGATTCGGACCTGTTGCTGCCCATCACCGACCTGGGCAGCGCCCTGCCGGAACCGGCACTGCATTACATCGAGCGCCATGGCGGCCAGGTGTGGCTCAATCGCCGGGTCAGCGGACTGCGCCTGTCGGGTACCCAATTGCAGGGCGTGGAGATGGGAGGCGAATTCCTGCCCGCCCGGCAGCTGGTGTTGGCGGTGAACCCGGTGATGTGCCGACGTCTGCTGTCGCCCCATGCACCTTTTTCCGACCTGGTGCGCGGCCTGGTGGAGCTGGAATACCAGCCCATCACCACCCTGTACCTGCGCTACCCCGAAACGGTCCGCCTGCCCCGGCCCATGCTCGGTCTGCTGGACGGCCCGGGGCAATGGGTCTTC
>DATHUT010000326.1:0-11479 GCA_035462005.1 Gammaproteobacteria bacterium
TCGAAGATGGGCACCAGGATGGCCATGACGATGAGCAGCACGATCAGGCCCATGACCACCAGGATGAGAGGTTCGATGGCAGACATGATGCCGCCGATGAGGGTCTGCATCTCGCGTTCCTGGTTCAACGCCGCCCGCTCCAGCATGGATTCCAGGTTGCCGCTGGTCTCGCCACTGGCGATGAGATGCAAGGTCATGGGCGGGAAATAGCCACTCTTTTCCAGGGAACCGCTGATGCTGCTGCCCTCGCGCACGCGCCGCGCCGCCACATCCACGGCCTCGCGCATGGGGACATTGGTCATCACCGAACCGGCGATGCGCAGGGATTCCAGTACCGGCACGCCACTGGCGGTAAGGATACTGAGGGTACGGGCAAAGCGCGCCGTGTTCAGGCCACGCACCAGGCGCGAGACAAAAGGGGTACGCAGCAGCAGGCCGTGGTAGGCGCGGCGCGGCCCCGGCTGCTTGAGCAGGTGGCGCAGGCCCACCACCAGCGCCACCAGCAGTACCAGCACCGCCAGGCCCCAGGTCTGCATGAACTCGCTCAAGCCGATCAGGGCACGGGTCAGGAGCGGCAGCTCCTGGCCCATGTTGTCGAACACCTGCACCACCTGGGGCACTACATAGGTCAGCAGCAGGGCGGTGATACCCAGCGCCATGATGGTGAGCAGTACCGGATAGACCATGGCCTGTTGCAGTTTCTGCTGCAATTCCTGGCGGCTCTCGGTGTAATCGGCCAGCCGGTCCAGCACCGCTTCCAGGTGACCGGACTGCTCGCCCGCCTCCACGGTGGTGCGGTACAGCTCCGGGAAGGCATGGGGAAATTCCGCCAGACCCGAGGCCAGGGAATGACCTTCCACCACCCGCGAGCGCACTGCCGTCAGCAGTGCGCCCAGGCGCGGTTTCTCGGTCTGGCGCGCCACGGTGCGCAGGGATTCCTCGATGGGGAAGCCGGAACGCACCAGGGTGGCCAGCTGGCGTGTGATCAGGGCCAGATCCGCGGCGTTGATACCCCGTCGCAACTGGAAACGACGGCCGGCGGCACGTGCCTCGCGCTGGGCCACTTCCTGTACCGACAGGGGCGTCCAGCCGCGGTCGCGCAGCTGCTGGCGCACCTGGCGCGGAGTGTCGCCCTCCAGCACGCCCTTCTGGTCGCGGCCGGTGGCATCGAGCGCGGTGAATTCGAAGGCACCCATATCAACCTTCGCGACTGACCCGCACCACTTCTTCCAGTGTGGTCACGCCAGCCAGGGCACGACGGTTGCCGTCCTGGCGCATGCCGGGGGTGAAGCGGCGCGCATACTGTTCCAGTTGGTGCTCGCCGGCGCCGTCATGGATCATGGTGCGCATGGGATCGTCCACCTCGATCAGCTCGTAGATGCCGGTACGGCCGCGGTAGCCCAGCTCGTTGCAGTGGGGACAGCCGACGGCGTGATACAGCGTCGGCGGCCTGTCGGGATCGACACCCAGTTCGGCGCATTCCGCCTCACCGGCCGTATAGGGTTCCTTGCAGTCGGAGCACAGCACCCGCACCAGCCGCTGGGCCAGCACGCCGATGAGGCTGGAGGACAGCAGAAAGGGTTCCACGCCCATGTCACGCAGGCGGGTGACGGCACCCACGGCGCTGTTGGTGTGCAGGGTGGAGAATACCAGGTGGCCCGTAAGACTGGCCTGCACAGCGATCTCGGCGGTTTCCAGGTCACGAATCTCGCCCACCATCACCACGTCCGGGTCCTGGCGCAGGATGGCGCGCAGGCCGCGTGCGAAGGTCATGTCCACCTTGGTATTGACCTGGGTCTGACCGATGCCGTCCAGGTAATACTCGATGGGGTCCTCGACGGTCATAATGTTGCGCTTGCTGTTATTGATGCGCATCAGTGCCGCGTACAGGGTGGTGGTCTTGCCGGAGCCGGTGGGGCCGGTAACCAGGATGATGCCGTGCGGTCGCGCGATGAGCCGGTCCATGAGGTCCTGGTCCGCCTTCGCCATGCCCAGGTGCTCGAGGTCGAGGCGGCCCGCCTGCTTGTCCAGCAGGCGCATCACCACCCGCTCGCCATGACCGGAGGGCAGGGTGGAGACACGCACGTCCACGGCACGACCGGCCACGCGCAGGGAGATGCGCCCGTCCTGGGGAAGGCGCTTTTCGGCGATGTCGAGCTTGGCCATGACCTTGATGCGCGACACCAGCAACGGTGCCAACAGGCGTTGCGGTGTCAACACCTCGCGCATCACGCCGTCGACGCGAAAGCGCACCACCAGTCGGTGTTCGAAGGGTTCGATATGGATATCGGAGGCGTTCTCCTTCACCGCCTCGGTGAGCAGGGCATTGATGAGGCGGATGATGGGTGCGTCATCCTCGCTTTCCAGCAGGTCCTCCGGTTCGCCGAGCTGTTCCGCCAGGCGCGCCAGGTCCAGCTCCTCCTCCATGCCTTCCATCATCTGCATGGCCTCGGAGGAACCCTGTTCATAGGCCAGGGCCAGGCGGGCATCGAACTGCTCGGCGCTGACCGGCTCCAGGCGCAGGGGGCGACCCAGGAAACGGCGCAGTTCCACCAGGCCGCTGGCACGCACCTTGGGGCCGCACAGCACCAGCACCGGGCCCGCCTCGCCCGGTTCCCCTGCCACCAGCAGCTGGTGACGGCGCGCGAACAGGAAGCCGGGACGGCCAGCGACCGGATCCGGCGCCTCCAGCGCCGCCGTCATGGCCTCCTGCAGGGGCTCGCTCATTCCTCCACCTGTTGGTAGTCGTTCTCCGCGGGCGCCTCCGGTGCCAGCGGATACTCGGGCAACAGGGGCGCTTCCTCCTTCGGCAACAGGTTCACGCCCTTTTCGCGTACGCTGCCCTGCAGCCCGCGCATATAGTTGTACTTGCCGGAGGTGGTCTCGGTGAACACTGCGGCATCGCGCAGGATGGATGGCTGGATGAACACCATGAGGTTACGCTTTGTTTTCTTGGTACTGCGTGACTTGAACAGGTTGCCCATCAGCGGGATGTCGCCCAGCAATGGCACCTTGTCCACGTGTTCCTGCAGGGAATCGTCGATCAGGCCGCCCAGCACCACCATCTGCCGGTCCTCCACCAGCACCGTGGTCTTGATGGAACGCTTGTTGGTGGTAATGTCCGAGGCTCCCGGCACCCCTCCCTCTTTGACGCTGGAGCTCTCCTGCTCGATCTCCAGCTGGATGGCATTGCCCTCGTTGATCTGCGGCGTCACCCGCAGAGTCAGGCCCACATCCTGGCGCTGGATGGTCTGAAAGGGATTGCTGACACCTTCACCGGTGCCGGTGCTGGTGAAGGAGCCGGTAAGGAAAGGCACGTTCTCGGCCACCACGATCTCCGCCTCCTGGTTGTCCAGGGTGACCAGACTGGGCGTGGAGAGGATGTTGGTGGCGGAATCGCTGGCCAGGGCCTGCAGCAATGCGCCGATGTTCAGGAACTCGGTGCCAAAGATGCTCGCCGTGCCTTCGAAATAGCCGACACTCAGGCCAGAACCCGCCGCCAGCGGGTTGGCGGCAACCTCGCTGATGGAGGGGCCGGATCGGGTGAAACTGGTACCACCGATGGCGCCACTGCCGCTCAGATCGTTGGTGCCACGCCACTGCACGCCCAGCTGCACGTCCTTACCCTGGGTGATCTCGGCGATCACGGCATCGATGTGCACCTGGGCGCGGCGGATGTCGAGCTGGCGAATCACCCCCTGCAGGGAGCGGAACACATCGGGCGGCGCCGTGATCACGACGGCATTGGAGTTTTCATCGGCCTGGATGTTGACCGTGCTGCCGGCACCACGCGTGGCGGCCTCGCCCTTCTGATCGGCCTCGATGCTGGTGCTGACCCCGGTCAGTACCTTGACCAGCTCGGCGGCCTTGGCGTAGCGCAGGTAGATCACATGGGTGTTACCACCGCGCTCCAGCGGCGTGTCCAGGTGACTGATGATGGCGCGCAGGCGCAGCCGGTCCGAGCGTTCGCCGCCGAGCATGACACTGTTGGTGCGCTCGTCGGCCACCAGGGTGGGCTGGTCGGCTCCGCCCCCGGCGGCGGCGGCCGCGGCCCCGCCGCGGGTACGGTTCAGCGCGGTGAGGATGCGCACCACCTCCACGGCGGAGGCATGCTGCAAGGTAATAAGTTCGATCTCGGCGTCGCTTACCAGGTCGATGCGCTGGATGATCTGCACCAGACGGTCGACATTGTCGGCGCGGTCGGAAATGATCAGCACATTGGTGGCGGGATAGGCGGCCAAATGGCCTTGCTGAGGCACCAGGGGACGCAGGATGGGCACCAGCTGCGCGGCCGCCACGTTATCCACCTGCACCACCCGGGTCACCATCTCGTCGCCGGCCTGGCCGCCGCGGTCATCCACGGTGGGAATGCTGTCCTGCTTGGCGTTCACATCGGGCACGATCTTGATCACCGCACCACTGGGCACGGCGGCGAAACCATGCACCTGCAGGATGGACAGAAACACGGCATACACCGCCTCGCTGTCCATGGCCTGGGAGGACACCACGGTGACCTTGCCCTTGACGCGCGGGTCGATGATGAAATTCTTGCCGGTGACCTCGGCGACGGTACTGATCAGGGCATTGATGTCGGCGTTCTTCAGATTCAAGGTCACGGTCTGCGCCCCGGCCAGGCCGGCGATCCCCAGCCATGCCACGCCGATCAGCATCCGCAACATTGTCGTTTTCCCAAACACAGGCACTCCCCCCGCTTTTGTACTGCATCGAGCTGCTTAAGCAGCCAATTTCAATTATTGATGGTAAACGATTACGCCTTGCCCCCTGTAGGAGCGGGCTCTGCCCGCGAAGGGTTTGTGCCAGATAGCCACGTACCTTCGCGGGCAGAACCCGCTCCTACAGGGTCATCCTCCAATCCCCGCGACCCTCGATAACCAGGCTACTGCGGCACATCGAAATTCAGCGTCATGTTCTGCTGCCCACGGCGAATCTCCAGGTTCAGGCTGGTCTCATTCTGCAGTGTCTGCAAGGCCTGCACGCCATTGGCCGGGTTATCCAGGGTCAGGCCGTTGATGGCGGTGACGATGTCCCCGGGGCGCAGGCCCAGCTTGTTCAGGAAATTCGGGTCCTGGCCGGGCAGCAACCGAAAACCCACCAGTTGGCCATTCTCCTGCACCGGCATGGGCCGCACCAGGCTAACGAGCGACTGCGGGTTGGTGCGCAGGGTCTCGCGATGCTGCTGCAACAGCGCGCCCGGGTCCTCGGACACGGCACCGCCAGCGGCGGGCCTGGACGTGGGCTCGCGACTCATGCCGTCGATGCCCTCCTCTTGTGGCAGTCGCAGGGTCTCGTAGCGACCGGCCCGGGACAGGATGATGCGGTCCGCATGGATCTCCCGCAGTTCCGCGCCACCGGGCAGCGGGTCGCCGATACGGTAGACCTCTTCCTCCCCCCCGGGCTCGGCCACGATCGCCAGCGCCTGTTCCGGATCACGCGCCGCGAACAGGCCGCGCAAGGTCAGCCGCAGGCGGGTGTCGGGGGCATCCCGTGGCACCTCCTCTACCGCCGGACCGCCCTGCGTCGCTTCACCGAACAGATGCAGGCGTGCCACCTCCCGCCCCCGATCCGGGGTTTGTGCCGGCGCGCTTGCCACTGCCCCGCCGGCCGGCAGGGAAACCGTCTCTGGCGCCACCGGCAGGAGCAGGTGCCAGGTCAGTTGCGCCAGCAGCCAGGCGAGGCCCAGCACCAGCAACAGGTTCACCGCCAGCACCAGGCGCCATACACCGGGGCCCTGCAACCATTGCAGCAGACCGTGGGAAGGAAGGGTCAGTGGAATCATGTTCATGGATGCCGGAAATCCGCCTGTTCTGCGTCGTCTGTGGATGACCCTACCGGGCCACAGCCCGGCAAAGCCGGCCCGCCAGTCTGGGCTCCGAAGGTTACAGTATCACGTCAGGACGAAGCCCCGTGCGAGGATCGGCGCGGCGGTCGACGCCCCTGGCCTCCCCCACCCCCGCCCGAACGGCGCGGGCCACCGCGGTCCCCCGGGCGGCCACTGCGCGGTGGGCGGTCGATCTTGACGGGTGGGGCCAGGTCGCGGGCCAGCAGCTCCTCGGTCACGGCCTCCACCGGGATCTTGTCACCGATGTAGGCCTCGATCTCGGGCAGGGAATAGACATACTTCTCGCAGGCGAAGCTGATGGCGTCGCCGTCGCTGCCGATGCGGGCGGTACGGCCGATGCGGTGTACATAGTCTTCCGCATCCTGGGGCAAGTCATAGTTGAACACGTGGCTCACATGGTCGATATGCAGGCCGCGCGCCGCCACGTCGGTGGCCACCAGCACCGGCAGCTCGCCTTCCTGGAACTGGCGCAGCAGCGACTGGCGTTTTTTCTGCGGCACATCCCCGGACAGCACGGCCGTCTTGATGCCATTGCCCTCCAGGCTGGCCCACACCCGGTCCGCGTCGCGCTTGGTGTTGACGAACACGATGCTGCGGCGCGGGTCCATGTGCCGCAACAGCCCCAGCAACAGCGGGATCTTTTCGTCGTTGGCGGTGTGATAGAGCACCTGGCGCACCCGGTCGGCGGTGACCTGCTCGGCTTCCACGGTGATGCCACGGGGGTTGTTCATGTGTTCGTAGGCCAACTCCTGCACGCGGTGGGACAGGGTGGCGGAGAACAGCAGGCCAAGGCGCTGTTCCGGCTTCGGGCAACGGCGCAGCAGGAAGCGGATGTCCTTGATGAAACCCAGGTCGAACATGCGGTCGGCCTCGTCCAGGACCACGACCTGGGCAAGGCGCAGGTCGAACACATGCTGCTTGAAGAAATCGATGATGCGTCCTGGCGTGCCAATGAGGACATCCACGCCCTCGGCCAGATGCTGGCGCTGCTTGTCATAGTCGGTGCCACCGTACGCCAGGCCGAGACGCAGCCCCGTGTGACGGCCGAGCATCTCCGCATCGCGGTGAATCTGCATGGCCAGTTCGCGGGTCGGGGCCAGCACCAGGGCACGCACCTGGGTAGGCTTGCGCTCCGTGTCGCAGGGGTGCTTGAGCAGGTGGGCATAGAGGGCCACCAGGAAGGCGGCGGTCTTACCCGTGCCGGTCTGCGCCTGGCCCGCCACATCATGGCCATCGAGGGCAATGGGCAAGGCCTGTGCCTGGATCGGGGTGCAGGCCGAAAAGCCCGCATCTTCAATACCCTGCATCAGCTCCGGGGGCAGGTCGAAGTCCTGGAAACGTACATTACTCAAATGATCGTTTGGCATGGCTGCCTAGCATACCTGAAATACCGGCTGCGTTGGACTTGAAATGTGTGAAGATTTAGGCTCAAATGGCATCAGCGCGGACGCAGCCACCCCCGCTGACCCGTTCAGCAAACAGGTATCCGAACGCACCGTCCGTTTCCGGCTCTGCCACAGGAACCCCGACCACAGCGAATAGAATCCCGTGTCCGGATTTCCATCAATGGCCACGCCGTTCTTCGGGCGGTATTACCCAGACCAATATTCCCGACCCGATGTATAAACACCATACTTGGCCGCTTCGGCCCGAACCCAGTCAGATACCTGCATGCAGGAGGCTTTAAACAGTGAGTGAACGCATTGTCTACGTGACCGATGACAATTTTGAACAGGAAGTTCTTGGTTCCAGCGAACCCGTGCTGGTGGATTATTGGGCCGAATGGTGCGGCCCCTGCAAGATGATCGCCCCCATCCTCAACGAGATTGCCGACGAATATCAGGGCAAGATCAAGATCGCCAAACTGAACATCGACGACAATCCGCAGACCCCGCCCAAGTACGGGATCCGCGGCATTCCGACCCTGATGCTGTTCAAGGGCGGCAATGTGGAGGCCACCAAGGTGGGCGCCCTGTCTAAGTCCCAGCTGACAGCCTTCATCGACAGCAACCTGTAGGCAGAGCAGATACGATCAACAATTAACAGGAGCGGCCCGCCCAATGGGTCGCTCGAAACCGAACCGGCAGCCTCGATCATCACGACCCGATGCGCATGCCGGCAACCCTGCCCCGAGACATCGGCGCACCCCGCCCCGTCAACGACCCGTAACACAAGACAACAACCCATATGAACCTGACCGAACTCAAGACCAAACCCGCCGCCGAAGTCATCCAGATCGCCCAGGACATGGGCATCGAGGGCACCGCGCGTTCCCGCAAACAGGACGTCATCTTCTCGATCCTGAAATCCCACGCCAAGAGCGGCGAGGATATCTTCGGGGACGGGGTGCTGGAGATCCTGCAGGACGGCTTCGGTTTCCTGCGCTCCGCCGACAGTTCCTACCTGGCCGGGCCCGACGACATCTACGTCTCACCGAGCCAGATCCGGCGCTTCAGCCTGCGCACCGGCGACACGGTCTCCGGCAAGATCCGCCCGCCCAAGGAGGGTGAACGTTACTTTGCCCTGCTCAAGGTCAGCGAGATCAATTACGAGGCGCCGGAGAACGCCAAGAACAAGGTCATGTTCGAGAACCTCACCCCGCTGCACGCCAACGAACGCATGCAGCTGGAACTGGGCAATGGCAGCACCGAGGACATCACACCCCGGGTCATCGACCTGTGCGCACCCATCGGCAAGGGCCAGCGCGGCCTGATCGTGTCGCCGCCCAAGGCCGGCAAGACCATGCTGCTGCAGAACGTGGCGCAGAGCATCGCCGCCAACCACCCCGAGTGCTACCTGATCGTCCTGCTCATCGACGAACGCCCCGAGGAAGTGACGGAAATGTCCCGCTCGGTGCGCGGCGAGGTGGTGTCCTCCACCTTCGACGAACCGGCCAGCCGCCATGTGCAGGTGGCCGAAATGGTCATCGAGAAGGCCAAGCGCCTGGTGGAACACAAGCGCGACGTGGTCATCCTGCTCGACTCCATCACCCGCCTGGCGCGCGCCTACAACACCGTGGTGCCTTCCTCCGGCAAGGTGCTCACCGGCGGCGTCGACGCCAACGCCCTGCACCGGCCCAAGCGCTTCTTCGGCGCGGCGCGCAACATAGAGGAAGGGGGTTCGCTGACCATCATCGCCACCGCCTTGATCGACACCGGCTCGCGCATGGACGACGTGATCTACGAGGAGTTCAAGGGCACCGGCAACATGGAAATCCACCTGGATCGCCGCATTGCCGAGAAACGCGTCTACCCCTCCATCAACATCAACCGCTCCGGCACCCGCCGCGAGGAACTGCTCACCAAGCCCGACGAGCTGCAGAAGATCTGGATCCTGCGCAAGCTGCTGCACCCCATGGATGAACTGGCCGCCATGGAATTCCTGCTCGACCGCCTCAAGGTCACCAAGACCAACAACGAATTTTTCGATTCGATGAAGCGGTAAGGGAAGCGCTACCGCCTATTTATTTACCACCGGCTTCACATTCCACACCCGCTTGGCATATTCGTGCACGGCGCGGTCGCTGGAGAAGCCGCCCATGCGCGCCACGTTGAGGATGGCACGCCGAGTCCAGATGTCCGGCTGGTGATAGAGTTCGGTCACCCGCTCCTGGGCCGCCAGGTAGGCCTCGAAATCGGCACAGACCAGGTAGCGATCTTGCCGCTTCAAATCCTCCACCACGGGACGGTGGCGCTCCAGTTCGGCCGGTGAGAAATAGCCGTCGTGGATCCTGCGCAGCACATTGGCCAGGGCACGGCTGGACTGGATGAAGCGCATGGGATCGTAGCCTTCATCGCGCAGCTGCTTGACCTCCTCCCGCCGCAGACCGAAAAGGAACAGGTTTTCCTCACCGACCGCCCCGGCAATCTCCACATTGGCCCCGTCCAGGGTGCCGATGGTCAGCGCGCCATTGAGGGACAGCTTCATGTTGCCGGTACCGGAGGCCTCGGTTCCGGCAGTGGATATCTGCTCGGACAGGTCAGCCGCCGGGATGATATCCCCCGCCGTGCTGACATCGTAATTGGGGATAAACACCAGTTTCAGCAGGCCATTGATGCGCGGGTCGTGATTGACGACATCCGCCACGTCATGGATCAATTTGATGATGCGCTTGGCCATATCATAGCCCGGCGCCGCCTTGCCGGAGAAGATCACTGTGCGTGGCACCCAGGTCGCATCCGGATCGGCGCACATGCGGTCATGGAGATGGACCACATGGAGCAGGTTCAGCAGCTGGCGCTTGTATTCATGGATGCGTTTCACCTGCACATCGAACAGACTGGCCGCATCCACGTGGATGCCCAGGCGGGACTCGATCAGGCCGGCCAGGCGCTCCTTGTTACTTTGCTTCGCCTCTCGAAATGCTTCCCGGAACCCCGCATCCTCCGCCAGTGGCTCGAGTCCGCGCAGTTCGCGCAGGTCCCGCAGCCAGCCCTCTCCGATCTGCAGGCTGATCAGGTCCGAGAGGGGCTTGTTGGCCTGGTTGAGCCAACGCCGTGGCGTCACTCCGTTCGTGATATTGATGATCTTGTCCGGCTCCAGGCGATGGAAATCGGCGAAGATGGTTTCACGAATGATATCCGTATGCAGCTGCGCCACGCCGTTGACCGTGTGGCTGCCGACAATGGCCAGGTTCGCCATGCGCACGCGTCGCCCACCCGTCTCGTCGATGAGTGATACCCGTCGCACCAGGTCCAGGTCACCGGGATTGCGGTGGCGCACCTCGTCCAGGAAGCGTCGATTGATTTCATAGATGATGCGCATGTGGCGTGGCAACATCTCTTCCACCAGGGTCACCGGCCAGGTCTCGAGCGCCTCGGGCATGATGGTGTGATTGGTGTAGGAAAAGGTGCGCCGGCAGATATCCCAGGCCGCGTCCCAGCCGATGTCATGAACATCCATGAGCAGGCGCATGAGTTCGGGTATGGCAATGGCGGGATGGGTGTCGTTGAGCTGGATAGCCACCTTGTCGGGCAGGTCTTCAAAACCCGTGTGATGCTTATGGTGGCGAAACAGGATGTCCTGCAAGGATGCACTGACGAAGAAGTACTGTTGTTTCAGGCGCAGTTCACGGCCCATGGTGGTGGAATCGTCGGGGTACAGCACCCGTGACAGGTTCTCCGATTCATTCTTGTCTGCCACCGCCTGAATGTAGTTCCCCTGGTTGAAATAGCGAAGGTCGAACTCACGGCTCGACTTGGCGGTCCACAAGCGCATGTTGTTGACCGTCTGGTTGCCGTACCCGGGAATGGGGGTGTCGTAGGCCATGGCCATCACCTCTTCACAGTCCACCCAGTGATGGCGCAGCATGCCGACCTCGTTCACATAGTCCACCACCCGGCCATAGAAATGCACCGGGTAGAGCACCTCGGCGCGGGAGAATTCCCAGGGGTTGCCATAGCGCAGCCAGTTCTCCGGCTGTTCCAGCTGACGGCCGTCCTCGATACGCTGCTTGAACATGCCATATTCATAGCGGATGCCATAGCCATAGCCGGGCAGGCCGAGGGTGGCCATGGAATCAAGGAAGCAGGCTGCCAGCCGGCCCAGCCCGCCATTGCCCAGGGCCGCATCGGGTTCCAGCTCGCGGATCTGCTCCAGGTCGAGCCCGAAGCGCAACAG
>DATHUT010000327.1:0-4918 GCA_035462005.1 Gammaproteobacteria bacterium
TCATCGAACTGGTGGTGGTCATCGTGCTGCTGGGCATCGCCGCCGTCGCCCTGCTGCAGCAGTTCAGCCAGGCAGCGGGCTCGCTGGGCCGCAACGAGCAGATCCAGACCGCCGCGCAGCTGGCCCAGGGCTGCGCCGAGCACCTGCTGGCGGTGCGCCGCGGCCAGGGCTATCCCGCGGCCATCGCTACCGATTGCGCCAGCCTCCCCGGGATCGCCGGCTACACGACCGACGTGACGCTGCAGGGCAGCCCTGCCGCCTGTCCACTGGGCGCCAGCTGCGAGGAACTGCAGGTGACGGTGAACCATGGCGCCGATGTGCGTGCGCAACTGAGCCTGATGCTGGTGGATTACTGATGAAGTCCTTCACGCGCGGCCAACGCGGTTTCACCCTCATGGAACTGGTCATCAGCATCCTGGTGCTGGGTATCCTCGGCGCCACGGCCGCCTATGGCATCCAGAATGGCGTCATTGCCTTCCAGACCACCCAGGAGGCCCTCGACAGCCTGGGCAAGCTGCGCTACGCCACCGAGCGGGTGAGCCGCGAACTGCGCGAGATCCGCCGCGATCCCCTCGACAGCAGCCGCCATGACATCGCCACCCCATTCGGCGCTACCACCATCGAGTTCGTGAAGCAGGACGGTACCGAGGTCACCCTCGACGTCAGCGGCAACACCCTGACCCTGGAATACGACAACCCCGCCGGGGTCCATGTCCTCACCGACCAGCTGAGCGCCTTCAGCCTGGCCTACCTGGACGCCAACGGTATTGCCACCACCGACCCGGCGCAGGTGGCCTTCATCGATGTGCAGATCACACTGAGCGATGCCAGCGGCAACCTGCCCCAACGCAGCCGCGTGGCCCTGCGGAGCCAGCCATGAGACCGGCGCGGACACAACGCGGTGCCGCCACCATCCTGGCCGTGGTGTTCCTGGTCATCAGCGTGTCGCTCATGGTGGTGGCCGCCCTGAACATGGCCGGCTCCGACATCACCGACACGGCTCTGACCCACGACGCCATCGAGGCCCTGTTCCTGGCCGAGAGCGGCCTCGAGCGTGTCGCTCATGCCTATGCCGGTGGCACGCCCTGCCTGGACTTGGCGCCCCTGGGCCCGGTCGCTCTTGGTTCCGGCCAGTTCCAGATCACCGCTGCCAGCGGCACCGATTTCGACGCCGTGACGCCCCTGCCCGCAAACCAGTGCCGCATCGAGGTGCTCGGTCAGGCCGGACCGCGCAATGCCCGGCGTCGTATCGCGGCCATCCTGCAACAGGCGGCCACCGGCATCCAGGAGGATTTTCCCAGCGCGGCCGACTTCGCGTCCGACTGGACGCTCAATGTCACCACGGACCATGGCGGTTCGACCAAGGGCTGGTCCAACCTGTTCGGGAACGCCCCGGGCTCCACGGGTGGGCACCTGATCGGACGCACCGACCATGGGGGTGGTAGCAACCAGACCCTCGCCCTGACCGCCACCCGGGATATCACGGTCCCGTTCCTGGCCACCGCGGGCATGAACCTGGAACTCAGCCTCTATTTCCAGAAACCCAACGAGAACACCGGCGGTCCGGACCAGCACAGCCTGCAATTCTTTGCCGTGGACAGCGGTGGCAACGAATACCTGATCTGGGACCGCAGTGGCCGCGAGAACATCACCACCTGGACCGAGGTGAATCTGACTCTGGCGGTGCCGGGCGCCATGGTGGGGCAGACAATCGACCGCATCCGCGTGGTCATGGTGCTGGAGGAACAAGGCAACAACGGCCTCGCCGCCGCCGTGGACGGGATCCAGTTTGGTCCCAGTGGCGGCGGTGGCGGCGGTGGGCTCAGTCTCGCCGCCTGGCGCGAGGTCGTGCAGTAAGGTTGGGCAAGGGCTGGCCGATACACTGGTCGATACCGCTGGGAGGCGAACATGCTGGCATTACTACGGAAACCACGCAAACAGGGCTATGTGGCCATGGTGCCGCAGGAGGATGGCTGCGCCCTGGTCCAGCTGGAACGGGACGGGAACATTGACCGCCTGGCGTACCATGCCTTCATCCCGGGCAGTGGCGAGGCCCTGGCAACGCAACTGGCGGAGGCCTTGCGCCAGCAGCGCCTGGGCGCGGTGACTTGCACTACCCTGATGGACATCGACCAGTACCAGCTGCTACTGGTGGACGCACCCCAGGTGCCACCGGCCGAGCTGCGCGCCGCCATCCGCTGGCGCCTGCGCGAACTCATCGACTTCCACGTGGA
Organism: Gammaproteobacteria bacterium; assembly: GCA_035462005.1. GTDB lineage: Bacteria > Pseudomonadota > Gammaproteobacteria > DSM-19610 > DSM-19610 > JAIVHA01. Next base: position 2,235 of record DATHUT010000327.1, read on the forward strand.
CGACGCACTGGTGGACGTCTTCGACGCCCCGGCCAGCAGCGCGCGTGGAGTACAGGACCATCTCTACACGGTGGTGGCACGCAGCAACCTGGTGCAGGAGCGGGTCAACCTGTTGCAGGAGGCCGGAGCCCGTCTGGAGGTGATCGACATCCCCGAACTGGCGCTGCGCAACATCGTCGACCGCCTGCCGGAAAACCCCGCCGGCGTCGCCATGCTGTACTTCGGTGCCCACCGCGGCCTCATCACCCTGGTGCGCGACTCCACCCTCTACCTGGCGCGCCCCCTGGACATCGGCTACCGGGACCTGGAGCAGGCCAGCGCCGACCCACGTCCCCTCTGGGACACCCTGGCCCTGGAGCTGCAACGTTCCATGGACTACTACGACCGTCATTTCCAGCAGGCACAGATCGGTCATGTACTCCTGGCGCCCCTGCCCGTGCCGGTGCCCGGCATGGTGGAGGCCTTGCACGAGAGCCTGGGCCTGTCGGTACGCGCGGTATCCCTGGACGAGGTAGTGGAGATGACCGCGCCACTCGAACCGGAGCAGGCAGCGCGCTGCTTCCTGGCCGTGGGCGCGGCACTGCGGCGGGAAACGAAGCGCCTGTAGGAGCGGGCTCCAAAAAAGGGGTCAGAGCCCTTTTTTAGACCCTCTCTCCCAAATGAATCAAACAGCCCAAAAAGGGCTCTGACCCCTTTTTTGGTACTACGACGCTTCCGCCTCCTCCATCCCCAGCTCCTTGATCTTGCGGGTCAGGGTATTGCGCCCCCAGCCCAGCAGGCGGGCGGCGTCCTGGCGCCGGCCGCCGGTGCGTGCCAGGGCGGCCTCGATCATGATGCGTTCGAAGCGCGGCGTGGCCTCGTCGAGGATGTTCTCGTCGCCCCGTCCCAGGCGCTGCTCGGCCCAGCGTCGCAGTACCTGCTCCCAGCGCTCACCTTCCTGGGCCGCCTCCGCCTCATTGCGCTTGAGTTCCGGAGGCAGGTCATAGGGATGCACCTCCTGTCCCGAGGCCATGACCGTGAGCCAGCGGCACAGGTTCTCCAGCTGGCGCACATTGCCGGGCCAGTCGAGCTGACAGAGAAAATCCAGTGTTTCAGGCCGCAGGCTCTTGGGCTCCACATTGAGTTCGCGGGCGGCACGTCCCAGGAAATACTGCAGCAGCAGGGGAATGTCCTCACGCCGCTCGCGCAGGGAGGGGATGTGCACCCGGATCACATTGAGGCGATGGAACAGGTCTTCACGAAAGCGACCCTCGCGCACCATCTGTTCCAGGTTCTGGTGGGTGGCGGCAATGATGCGCACATCCGCATGCACCGAGGTGTGGCCACCGACGCGGTAGAATTCACCGTCGGCCAGTACGCGCAGCAGGCGGGTCTGCAGCTCCGCCGGCATGTCGCCGATCTCGTCCAGGAACAGGGTACCGCCGCTGGCCTGCTCGAAGCGACCCACGCGGCGCCCCTGGGCGCCGGTGAAGGCGCCCTTCTCGTGACCGAACAGTTCGGACTCCAGCAGGTCGCGGGGGATGGCCGCCATGTTGAGGGCAATGAAGGGGTGCTCGTGACGCGGACTGTGGCGGTGCAGGGCCTGGGCCACCAGTTCCTTGCCGGTGCCCGACTCACCATTGATGAGCACGGTGATGTTGGAGCGCGACAGGCGGCCGATAGCGCGGAACACCTCCTGCATGGCCGGCGCCTCCCCGATGATCTCGGGCATTTCCGGCAGGGGCTGGCCCTGCTGCTGGGCCTGTTCGCGGCGATGGTGCTCCACGGCGCGACGCGCCAGGGCCACCGCCTCTTCCACATCGAAGGGCTTGGGCAGGTATTCGAAGGCACCGCCCTGGTAGGCGGCCACGGCACTGTCGAGGTCCGAGTGGGCGGTGATGATGATTACCGGCAGGTCGGGATAGTGGCTGCGGATCTGCTCCAGCAGTTCCAGGCCGTCGATACCCGGCATGCGCACGTCGCTGATGATGGCGTCAGGCTGGCCCTTGCCCAGGGCATCCAGGATACCGGTGGCGGAGGAGAATACCGATACCTCCATGCCGGCCTTCTGCAGGGCCTTTTCCAGCACCCAGCGAATGGCGTGGTCATCATCAATGACCCAGATCTTTTCTGCCTTACTCATGGTGGGTCTCCAGGGGCAGCAGGATGGAGAATTCCGTGCGGCCCGGTTGGCTGGTGCATTCAATGATGCCTCCCTGTTGATTCACCAGGGACTGGGCTATGGACAGGCCCAGGCCGGTGCCTTCGGCGCGACCGGTGACCATGGGATAAAAAATCTGTTCCATCATGCCTTCCGGAATGCCCGGTCCGTTGTCGATGATCTGCAACTGCACCACCAGCTTGTGGCGCACATGGCCGATGGTGAACTGACGCTGGGCGCTGGTGCGCAGCAGGATGTCGGTGGCGCCGGCCTGGACCGCGTTCTTGACGATGTTGAGCACGGCCTGGATGAGCAACTCGGGATCGACCATCAGGTCGGGAATGCTGGGGTCGTAATCACGACGAATGGTGATAGCCTGGCCACCCTCAGCCAGTACCAGGCTGCGCACATGCTCCACCACCTGGTGGATATTGGTGGGGCTGGGGCGGGGCAGGTTGTTGGGCCCCAGCATGCGGTTGACCAGGTTCTGCAACCGGTCCGCCTCGCCGATGATGATACGGGTGTATTCCTTCAGGGCCGCGTC
>DATHUT010000328.1:0-5370 GCA_035462005.1 Gammaproteobacteria bacterium
GATGTCCACTGGACATCGGACAATTTCCGCCTTACCCATGCGGCCGACACCCGCCCATAGGCAGATGGCGCTGTTGCTGGTGCTCTCGCTAACCCTGGTAAACGGCCATGATGGACGCCAGTTCCTGCAGCAGGGACTGGCGCTCCTCGCTATCCAGTTCGGCATAGATGGGATGGGACCGGCCGGCACGCAACTCCTCAATGAGCTGGCTGACAAAGGTGCAGCCCAGCGCGCACACCCGGTCGACACAGGCCTCGACTTTGTCTGCATCCGCCATGTGTCTATCCCTCCTTCAGGATGATCACGTCCAGACTGTGACCCAGTTCCGGTGAAAAAATCGGGATTGCATCACAGCTTTCCCGATCCTGCACGCCTAGCATGAACCCAGGCTCGAACAACGGGGGCATTGTGTCATGAACAGAACGACCCACCACCTCGGAGTTTTTCTACTAGGCAGCAGCCTGGTCATGGGCAACACCCTGCAGGCCGAGCCCGGCCCTGGCGGCGACGGGCAAGCCGGCCTTGCCCGGGAACTGAACCATGTCATCGCCTGGGTGCCCAGGGCGCAGGCCCCCACCGCGGGGGTTGCCCAAGCCCTGGTGCACCTGCATCTGGACCGGGCCCTGCGCGCCGCCGAGGCAGAGCTCTGCAGCGGGGCCTGGCAACTGGGAGCACCCCGGCCCCGCAAGAGTCAACCTGTCGCAGTCAGTGCGCCGCAGACCCTGGGAGCGGGGCCGGCATGGCACTACCGCCTGAGCCAGACGGAAGTAAAGCTGGATCGCTGTCCCGGGGTGGAACCGGTTGAGTTCCAGCGCAGCGTAAGCCGTCACCTGCCAGTCTGGATGCTGATCCAACCCGCCTACCGGCTGAGCCTGTTGCAACAGGGTCAAGCGGTCATGCCCCACCATTATCTACCCGCATCACACTATCAGCTGGCAGGCCTGTAGGCCGGAAATCAGCCGCGGCTTCCGCCTCCAACACCAGGTCCTTGAGGGTACGTCCTTCCAGGGACTGCACGCGCGCCTCGCGCGCCTGGTCCACCACACGATCCACTGCGGCGACCGCGGGCAGGTCCTCCTCCTTCAGATACGGGCTTTCACCGGCCCGCGCAAGTCCTGCCAGAATATCCGCCACCTTCACGGTGGAGATATCCTGGCACGGCAAATAGGCCGGCGGCTCTTCTGCCGTTTCGGCCAGGTAGCCGGCCCCCACCAGAATATCCAGCAGTTGCTGCACCGGCTCACCAGGCACCCTGAGATGATCGGTGAGGGCAGCGACGGTCCAGGGCGGTTCATTCCGATAATGGTTTCGGGCGATATGGAACATCAGATCCAAACCCAGCCGCTCCTTCAAGCGGCTGCTGATCACCAGGCGCACATGATCCCGCACCAGGTACTGGGGATTCTGTACATAAAAGGCCACCTGGGCACCGAGCAACAGGATCACCCAGCTGAGATACATCCAGATGAGCAGCAGGATGAGGATGGCGAAACCGGAATAGATGGCGGCATAACGGGCGGAAGAGGCGATAAACGTGGCAAAGGCCCAGCCGGTGCTTTGCCACAGGACACCTCCGAGCAGGGCACCGGCTACTGCCGCGCCCACCTTCACCCGGGTATTGGGAATGAATATATATATAAAGGTAAAGGCGGCAGTAATCAGAAAGTAGGGTACAAGACCTGCGGCCATGGTAAACAGGCGGCCAAAGGGTTCCGTGGCCATGATCTGTTGCACCACGTCCAGGCTCATGACCGAAGCGGTAATGCCCAGGGCACTAAACACCAGCAGGGGACCCACCAGGATCACACTCAGGTAATTGCTGAAACGCTGCGAGAAACTGCGCAGGCGTTCCACCTGCCATACATAGTTGAAGGATTCCTCGATCTTCTGGATCAGGGAAATGACCGTATAGAGCAGGAAAGCCAGACCGATAGAACCCAGGACCCCGGCCTTTACATTGTCGACGAAGCCGATGATCTGCTCGCCCACTTCGACTCCACTGGGGCCCAGCGGGGCAAGAAAATTGAACAGGATGGGCTCGACCTGGTTGTGAACGCCAAAACCCTTCAGCACCGAAAAGCTCACCGCGATCAGGGGTACCAAGGAGAGCAGCGTGGTATAGACCAGGCTCATGGCGCGCAAACTGAGCTGCCCCCCCATCAGATCCCGCAAGGTCACGTAGAGCAGGCGCAACAAGCGCATCGCGATGCGCCTGGGACGGGACATGCCACGCAAATTGCCTTTCCAGATCCAGCCCAGCAGTTGCTCGGGAAGCGCCGTCAAGGAACTCAACATGGCCATTTACCCTCTTTGTTTTGTTGCATGCATGCAACGATTATAGGCCTTTCATGGCCTGACGGCCCACCGGGCTACGACACGAACGACGATCCACGTGCGCATGACCGCATACTGCCATCCTGCCCGTCTCGCTCGCGTGAAAGTACACACAACCAATAGTGCGGCATGGATACCGATCATGCCACCCCATGTCCTTCTCATCACAGTGGCTTGATCCCGATTCCTTTCGGCCATGCGAAGCGCGGAGACAGGACATCGCACCCGCTATTCGCACACCGAGCAGCCCATCGAACGAGCGGCACGCACAAGCAACGCAGGGTTAGCGAAGCGGGTGTGCAATGCCAGGATGGGTCCATTTCGCGGCAACGATTGCCGATCCGGACAGTTTTTTTCGAAAATTTTTTTACCCCCGGGAAGCCCTTCGGACCCGCCATCCGGCATCTCCTGCGCGGGCAGGCTGGCCAAGTATAAACATGGGTCACAAACTGCATAGATGAAAAAAACACTATTATTTACTTGTTAAACGCACTTGACAGATTACTCGGCATAAAAATGCCGTCCCACCAATACCTCAGGGAGGGACAGGTGGGCGCTGAGAAGTTACGTACACAAGATCGCGTTACGCTTGACCTAACTATTGTAATTTGTTCTTTTTTGGTTAAAGTTTGCCCTGTAACCGCCGTTAAGTTGCGCGATCAATATGAGATAGGGAGGGTTTCCCATGGCTGTAAAGAAGAAGACCGTCAAACGTAAAACCGCTGCCAAGAAAAAGGTAGCTACTCGCAAGAAGGTTGCGACCCGGAAAAAGGTAGCAACGAAGCGCAAGGTCGCTGCCAAGAAAAAGGTAGCGAAGAAGAAGGTAGCCAAGAAAAAGGCTGCCAAAAAGAAGGTAGCCAAGAAGAAGGTTGCCAAAAAGAAAGTCGCGAAGAAAAAGGCCGCCAAGAAGAAGGTAGCCAAGAAGAAGACCGCCAAGAAAAAGACCGCCCGCCGGTAGTCTTTATATTGGTAAAATCACTGACTAATCAGTCAGTTAAAAGGCCCGCCTCTGGCGGGCCTTTTTTATGCCGGGCATCCGCGATGTCCCGCAATAGCGCCTCTCTCCCGCACCGGCCCACCGTGCGGACGGGCCTTGTTTTGCGCATAATGCCCCCCTTCAGGAACAGTCGGAGAATCCTCATGCCCTCATTCGATGTCGTCTGCGAGATCGACCTGCACGAAGTCAGCAATGCCGTCGACCAGACCAACCGCGAGGTGAGCAACCGTTTCGACTTCAAGGGTAGCAGCGCCCGGGTGGAACAGAAGGAGGCGGAGCTGACCCTGCACGCGGACAACGAGTTTCAGCTCGGCCAGGTCAAGGACATCCTGCACACCAAACTGGCCAAGCGCCAGGTGGACATCCAGGCCCTGGAGGAAGGCAAGCTGGAGCAGAACATCAGCGCCGCACGCCAGGTACTGACCGTACGCCAGGGGATCGACACGGACACCGCGCGCAAGGTGGTGAAGCAGGTCAAGGATGCCAAGATCAAGGTGCAGGCCGCCATCCAGGGCGACAAGGTGCGGATCACGGGCAAGAAGCGTGATGACCTGCAACAGGCTATCGCCCTGCTGCGCCAGGCCGATGTGGGCCTGCCGCTGCAGTATAATAATTTCCGGGATTAGATTCCGGTCCGTAGGAGCGGCCTGCGGCCGCGAACCCTTGTGCCAGGCTGAGACGGTTCGCGGCCGCAGGCCGCTCCTACCCAACAACCGCTACAGGCGCCGGAAAACCAGGCAGGCGTTGGTTCCACCGAAGCCGAAGCTGTTGGACATCACCGTATTGATGGTGGCCCCCTCCTGGCGACTGCGCAGGATGGCGAAGCCCTCGGCGGCGGGATCCAGTTCGGTGATATTGGCCGACTGGGCCAGGAAGCCCTTGTGCATCATGAGCAGGGAGTAGATGGCTTCGTGCACCCCTGCCGCGCCGAGGGCGTGGCCGGTCAGCGACTTGGTGGAGCCGATATAGGGAGCCTGATCGCCGAACACCTCGCGGATGGCGCCCAGTTCCTTGAGGTCTCCCACCGGCGTACTGGTACCGTGGGCATTGATGTAGTCGATGGGTGTATCGATGCCAGCCATGGCCTGCTGCATGCAGCGCACCGCGCCCTCGCCCGAAGGGGCCACCATGTCGTAGCCATCGGAGGTCGCCCCGTAGCCCACCAGCTCGGCATGGATGCGGGCCCCGCGCTTGCGGGCATGCTCGAGTTCCTCCAGCACCAGCACCCCGCCACCACCGGAGATGACGAAACCATCGCGGGTCACATCATAGGGACGGGAGGCGGTGGTCGGGCTGTCATTGTACTTGCTGGACAGGGCACCCATGGCATCGAACAGCAGGGTCATGCTCCAGTGCACTTCTTCCCCGCCACCAGCGAACACCATGTCCTGCTTGCCGAGCTGGATCTGCTCCATGGCGTTACCGATGCAGTGGGCGCTGGTGGAACAGGCGGAACTGATGGAGTAGTTCACCCCCTTGATCTTGAAGGGTGTGGCCAGACAGGCGGAATTGGTGCTGGACATGGTGCGCGGCACCATGAAGGGTCCCACCTTGCGGGCGCCCTTCTCGCGCAGCAGGTCCACCGCCAGGGTCACATTGGCGGTGGAGGCGCCGCCGGACCCCATGATCAACCCGATGCGTGGGTCGGAGATCTCGGCCTCTGTGAGGCCCGCGTCGGCGATGGCCTCCTTCATGGCGATGTAGTTGAAGGCAGCGCTATCGCCCATGAAGCGGCGCAGCTTGCGGTCGATATGCTCATCCGGGTTCAGCTTGATGGACCCGTCCACATGACTGCGGAAGCCCAGTTCCGCATAGGTATCATTGAAGGTGATGCCGGAACGGGTGCCCCACAGGGAATCGGCCACTTCCTGCTGGTTGTTGCCAATGCTGGAGACGATACCCATACCGGTGACGACGACACGACGCATAGCCAATCCCTAGAAATCATCCGTTGAGGTGAACAGACCCACGCGCAGGCCCTTGGCATTATAGATCTCGCGACCATCCACCTCCATGGTGGCATCGGCGATACCCATGTA
>DATHUT010000329.1:0-3683 GCA_035462005.1 Gammaproteobacteria bacterium
CGGAAGACCGTGCCCTGTTCCGCGCCAGCGTCGGCCCCGTCACCCCTGTGGACAGCGACCGGGTATCCGCCACCACCCGTCGCCCCACCCCGCGCCCGCGCTTCGCCCTGGCCGACGAACGCGCCGTGCTGCAGGACGCCCTCTCGGACCTGTTCGAACCCTGGGAAATGGACACCGGCGAGGAGTTGGGTTTCGCACGCCCGGGGCTACAACACCAGCTGTTGCGGAAACTGCGCCGCGGCCAGTTCTCGGTGGGCGCGGAACTGGACCTGCACGGTATGAATGTACCCATTGCCCGCCAGGCCGTGAGCGAGTTCCTCTACCAGTGCCGGCTACGACACTTACGCTGCGTACGCATCATCCACGGCAAGGGCCGCGGCTCCCGGAACCAGGGGCCGGTCCTCAAGGGCAAGGTGGATGGCTGGTTGCGCCAGCGCGACGAGGTACTGGCCTTCGCCACCGCCCGCCCCGTGGATGGCGGCACGGGGGCGGTCTATGTGCTGCTGAAGCGCTTGTAGCGCAAAAGGGGGAAGTTTATTGTTCGTTGAGCTGGTCGGCGAAACCGTGATTGACATCGCGGTGACCGGCCTCATCGGCGCGCACGGCAATGATTACGTCCGACAACCTGGCATCCGGCGATAAGTGCCAATAATCGATGGCCCGTCTCGGGGCCGGCACGTTTTCACGGTTCCCCGCCTCCACTTCCGCGAGGAATTCCGTATAGCTGACCACGGCTTCCTCTTCGAAATAACCCACGACCCGATGAGCTGTGCGCGGTGAGATCAGGTACAGGAGAAAAAAGAAATTATAGAAAATTCCCTGCGCCAGGATGATCAGCCAGCGCTCGAAGCGGGTCGGCTGTGCGATCTCGATAAAGGTCAACAAGTGCATTCGCTCGTTCTCCGCTTCATCCATCAGCGTCCGAATCCATCCATGGTCGTCGGACATGTGCCGCAGTGCCTTAAGGTGCTGCAGCGTAGACCCTACCATGCCGGGAACCGCGGCGATGGTTTCCAGGACGACCGCGCGGTGCCCATAGTGCTTGGCGAAGAAGGTATCCGCGAAAAAACGGAGCAACTTCGTCAAGCCAAGTGCAAACCGGTCGGATGGGCCCTGTGGCGTATGGGTTCGATTAAGATTTATGGGACGGCTCATTATGTAAAAAAGGGGTCAGTTCCTGTACTGGCATACCCTGGATGATGGGTATACCAATACAAGACCTGACCCCTTCCCTTTAGCCTCTTTATTACTTATGAGGCACAGGGGCTGTTACTGCTGCGATTCCGGCGCCTCAGGAGCCAAGGTCGGATCCTGGGCTTCTTCCTCCGTTTCGAAGGCCGAGAACTCGGAAATCGCTCCGCCGATTGGCTTTTCTCCTTCCAGCTCTACATACTGTTCCGATTGATACTCTTGGCGGGCTTCGAGCTGCTTCTGGGTGATGTTCAACTGCAACTTGTCATCCGCTATATTGAGTTCATCGAGAGAAACCAGGATATCCCGCGCCCCGACCCCCAGCATGCCTCCTGTGGAGACCACTGCATGGGCGCTGCGGCGATCCTTTGCCAACACGACGCGCTTGATCTCACCGACATCTTCACCTGCCACATCCACGATCTCCACGCCTTCAAGACTTTCCGCGGATCGCGAATAAATCGGGTTGTCCTTTACCTGGCTCTTGGCAGACGTGCCCATGGACTTGTGCTCCATGTTCTTCTGTCGATCCAGGGAATCCCCGGTTGTGGATTGGCCACGCATGGGCATATCCGATTCGGTCTTTCCTGGTGCGTCAGAAGAGCCTTTATACTGGTCGCCTTCGGCAGCGAATGTGGGTGCAGAAATCACTGCAGCGATGGCACCCGCCAGAATTGCTTTTCGAATATTGATATCCATCTCTTTCTCCTCATGCAAATCAGATTTAAAGGTTGTCTGCATCCTGATCCGGCGGATCAGCATCAGACCATCTGCTACTGCATGGGGATAGTGTGTCAGCAATTCCTTCTTCCGTATGTACGCTGCCACACAAAAGACCAGCCAAGGTGGGGCATGAAATGATGATTGCTTATTGAACACCCTCCACCAACTCGCGCACGACCACGGTGGCATAAGCCCCTGCATTCAGGCTGAATTCAAGGCGTAGACTCCCCTCGTCCTCCCATTCCCAGCACAGTTGCTCCACCCTCACCCGTAGTGCGCGACGCTCCTGTTCCAGGCCGGCTCGCTCCAGTCCCTCACGCCAGTGGGGGCAGGCTGCCAGTTGGTCTGCCTCCCGCAGGGTCTGGGGTTCGCCTGTCTGTGGCCTTCCCCGTCCCCACATGGGCCCGGTAGGGTGCACCTCCATCGCGTGTAACCGCGCCGCAAGTTCACTGTCATCGGCTTCCGCGACAAAACCCGCGTGACGGCCATCGAGTTGCAGGAAATCCCCGGGCAGGGCCTGGTTCCAGGTGCCGTCCGCCACGCGCAGGCTGGCGATGTGATTGAACAGCCAGGAGCGTGCGGCGGACAGATACAGGCCGCGCTGGTGACGGGGACATTTCTTCAGTTCACCGGAGAACAGGCGTCGAGCCTGTTCCAGGTTGCCACCCTCATGGCCGAAGCGCTGTTCACCGAAGTAGTTGGGTACGCCGCCGCCGGCGATGCGATGCAGGCGCTGTTCCAGCAACTCCCGGTCACCCATCCAGTCATGCAGGCGCAGCACGAAGCGGTTTCCCTTGAGGGCGCCACGCTTGAGCTTGCGGGAATGGCGTGCCGCTTCCTCGATGTGGAATTCATCGTTGGCCAGCAGGGTGAGGTCGGGGTCGGGCTGGCCCGGCAGGTGGATGGAAAACCACTGCTCGGTGATGGCATGACGGTCCTTCAAGCCGGCGTAGCTGACCTGGGCCGGGCCCACGCCGGCCCAACGCGCCAGCTGTTTCGCCACCCACTCGGTATTGCTGTCGCGCTTGCGCACTCGCAACCATAAGTGCTCACCCTGTCCTTCCGGCAGGCAGACGGGGATCTCGGTGACCTGGAAATCTTCCGGGGTGGCGCGCAAGCGGGCCTGACCGGCGGGACCGCCCCAGGCGTAGGGCAATGGGGGTTCGCGGCCGAAGGCCACTCCTACAGAGGCGAACATGCACCGATCCGCTTCATGGATCGCCCTGCTCCTGCAGCAACGCAACGGCCATGGCGGCAATCCCCTCACCGCGGCCGGTGAAGCCCATCTGTTCCGTGGTGGTGGCCTTGATGTTGACTCGCCCCGTGTCGAGCCGGCAATCGTTGGCAAGGTTGGCGGTCATGTCGGCGATGTAGGGGGCCAGCCTGGGTGCCTGGGCAATGATGGTGAGGTCTATATTGCCGATCTCGTAACCGTTCACGTGCAAAAGCTGCACTACGTGCTGCAACAGTTTGCGACTGGAGATGCCCTTGAAGCGGGGATCGGAATCGGGAAAGTGCTGGCCGATGTCGCGCAGGCCGGCGGCCCCGAGCAGGGCATCGCACAGGGCATGAATCACTACATCGCCGTCGGAATGGGCGGCGAGGCTTTGCGGATGGTCGATACGCACGCCACCCAGCACCAGCTGTCCGCCATCCTGGAAACCATGGGCATCGAAGCCCTGACCGATTCTCATAGCCGCTCCTGTTGGCGCAAATAAAATTCCGCCAGGGCGAGGTCTTCCGGGCGGGTGATCTTGAGGTTGTCGCCG
>DATHUT010000330.1:0-2728 GCA_035462005.1 Gammaproteobacteria bacterium
ACATTGGTGGGACCGGTCTTGCCGCGGTAGGCTTCGTTCAATTCGGCGCTCTCCGCCTCGTCCACCAGGCGGATCACCAACTCCACGCCGTGGTTTTCCGTCTCCAGGGCCGCCTCGACCCAATGCAGCAATTGTTCGGGCGCAGGCAGGTCAACGGCTTCCAGGGCCTGCTGGAAATCCAGGGTCGCCGCCGTACCGGATACTACTACAGGCTCAATCATGTTGGTCCTGCTCCCCCTCGTGACGGGCATAGGCGCGCAAGATGCGCTGCACCATGGGGTGGCGCACCACGTCACGGGAATCGAAGTGGGTGAAGGCAACGCCATCCACCCCTTCCAGCACCTTGATGGCGTGCTTGAGCCCCGAGGGCGTGGACTTGGGCAGGTCGATCTGGGTCACGTCACCGGTGATCACCACCGTGGAGCCGAAGCCGATACGGGTAAGGAACATTTTCATCTGTTCCACCGTGGTGTTCTGCGCCTCGTCGAGAATGATGAAGGCATCATTGAGGGTGCGGCCGCGCATGAATGCAAGCGGCGCAATTTCGATCACGTTGCGCTCGATGAGTTTCATTACTTTGTCGAAACCGAGCATTTCGTACAGGGCGTCGTACAAGGGCCGCAGGTAGGGGTCCACCTTCTGGGTCAGGTCGCCGGGCAGGAAACCGAGGCGCTCACCCGCCTCAACAGCCGGGCGCACCAGTACCAGACGCCGTACCCGCTCCTGCTCCAGGGCCTGCACGGCGCTGGCCACGGCCAGGTAGGTCTTGCCAGTACCCGCCGGTCCGATACCGAAGTTCACATCGTATTCCAGAATGCCCTGCAGGTATTCCTGCTGGTGAGGGCCACGACTGCGGATATTGGCGCGGCGGATCTGGACGACCACTGGCGCGGCCCGGTTGTCGGCGCCCTCCTGTTCCACCATGTCCTCCAGGCCCGCCTGCTGCAGGAACAGGTGTACTGACTGGGGCGACAAACTCTGTTCGCCAGCGCTGTGGTACAGGTCCTTGAGCAAGGTGCCGGTCACGCGCGTCGATACCGCGTCGCCGTTGATGCGGAAATGGTTGCCGCGGTTGCTGATCTCCACGTCGAGCCGTTGTTCCAGCTGGCGCAGGTGTTCATCGAACTGGCCGCACAGATTGGCCAGGCGCTCGTTGTCCGCGGGTTCGAGGACGAGTTCCAGGGAAGAGGGTTCGGGATCCAAGGTCGGGGCTCTGAGGGTGAGAGAGGGATCAGCCCCAGTTGGCGGCGCTGGCATCGGGCTTGTGTTCCGCCAGGCCAAGCAGGTCGCCGCGCAGGGAGTTGGGGAAGGCCTCGGTGATGTGCACTGTGACGAAACGGCCGACCAGGTCAGGGCTGGCGGCGAAATTCACCACCCGGTTGTTCTCGGTTCGACCGGCCAGTTCCCTGGGATCCTTGCGCGAGGGACCTTCCACCAGCACACGCTGTTGCGTGCCCACCATGGATTGGCTGATGGCGATGGCCATGTCGCTGATTCGCTGCTGCAACAGGGCGAGCCGCTGCTTCTTCACTTCCAGGGGCACGCTGTCGGGCAGATCGGCGGCGGGGGTGCCGGGACGGCGGCTGTAGATGAAGCTGAAGGAATGATCGAAGCCGATGTCCTCGATCAGGTCCATGGTGGCCTGGAAGTCGGCCTGGGTCTCGCCGGGGAAACCGATGATGAAATCGGAGGACAGGCTGATGTCCGGCCGCGCCGCGCGCAGCTGACGAATGCGCGATTTATATTCCAGGGCAGTGTGGTTGCGCTTCATCATGGCCAGGATGCGATCGGAACCACTCTGTACCGGCAGGTGCAGGTGGCTGACCAGTTCCGGCACGTCGCGGTAGGCCTGGACGAGACTGTCGCTCATCTCCTGCGGATGCGAGGTGGTATAGCGAATACGCTCGATACCGTCGATGGCGGCGACATAATGGATCAGCAAGGCAAGATCGGCGGTATCGCCGTCGGCCATGAGGCCGCGATAGGCATTCACGTTCTGGCCCAGCAGGTTCACCTCGCGCACGCCTTGCGCCGCCAGGGCGGCCACCTCGGCGATCACATCATCGAAGGGTCGGCTGACTTCCTCGCCACGGGTGTAGGGCACCACGCAGAAGCTGCAATACTTGCTGCAGCCTTCCATGATGGACACGAAGGCGGTCGGACCCTCGGCGCGCGGTTCCGGCAGAGAATCGAACTTCTCGATCTCCGGGAAGGAAATATCCACCGCCGCGCCCTGGCCACGACGGGCCTCGCTGAGCAGATTGGGTAGGCGATGCAGGGTCTGGGGCCCGAAGATGACGTCCACGTAGGGCGCGCGGTCGCGGATGGCCGCACCCTCCTGGCTGGCGACACAGCCGCCGACCCCGATCACCAGGTCCGGTCGCGCGGCCTTCCACTCGCGCCACTGGCCCAACTGGGAAAACACCTTCTCCTGGGCCTTTTCGCGAATGGAGCAGGTATTGAGCAGCAGCACATCGGCCTGCTGTGGATCGTCGGTGATTTCCAGGCCATGGGAAGCCGCGAGCACATCGGCGATCTTGGCCGAGTCGTACTCGTTCATCTGACATCCGTAGGTCTTGATATACAGCTTGCCGGCCATGCCTGTTCAGGAATTCGCCTGGTCACCAAAGGGCTGGGTAAGGTACCTGATTTGCGGGTTTTTTTCCACCTAATCCCCGACCGACCGCAAGGAAGCCCGGGCTGGGGCATGGTGATTCATTGCTCTGGA
>DATHUT010000331.1:0-9563 GCA_035462005.1 Gammaproteobacteria bacterium
CCCAGCCCGAGTGCCGAGAACCTGCTGGTGCGTCGCGCCGGAGACGCGGTCCAGCTCCTCAGTGAGCCGCGTCACCGGCGCGAGGCGCCCATTCCCGATCATTACCCGCTGCAAACCCCCGGGCTGCCCGCGGCCCTTGCCGTGAGTACCGGCCAGGCCCAGGTATTGCCTGGACGCGATTACCGTGGCGTGGAGGTGTTGGCCGTGACCCGGCCGGTTCCCGGGACCTCCTGGCATCTCGTGAGCAAGATCGATCGCCAGGAGATCATGGCACCACTCAAGACCCTGGTATTCTGGGTCGGGCTGGTGAGTTTCTTCGCCATTCTCGCCGTCTCCGCCGCCGTGCTGATCCTGTGGCGCCAGCAGCAGCGTGCAAACCGGCTTGCGTTGCAGGCACGCGTTTCGAAAGAGTTGCGCGAAAGCGAGGCGCGCTATCGGGGGCTGGTCATGAACCTGCCGGGCGTCGTATACCGCGCCGGTGTTGATGAGCAATTCACGGCACTCTATGTCAGCGAGCCCATCGAGGAGCTGACCGGATACCCCGCCGACGAGTTCGTGAACAACAGGCAGCGGTCCTTCATCAGCATCATCCACCCGGACGACCTCCGGATGGTTCAGGACGCCATGCGCGCCGTGACTGCGGAACGCGAGCCGATCGTGCTCGAGTATCGTATTCGTCACCGTGATGGCAGTATCCTCTGGGTCCATGATCGCGCGCATGGCAGTTTTGATGAGCAGGGGCGCCCGCAATGGATAGACGGTTTCCTGTGGGATATCAGCGAGAATAAACAGGCTGATGAGCATGTGCGTCTGGCCGCTACGGTGTTTGAAAACACCCGGGAAGGGGTGCTGCTCACCGACGCGGAACGGCGCATCCTGCGTGTCAATCGCGCCTTCTGCGAGCTGACCGGCTACAGCGAAAGCGAAGTGCTGGGCAAAACCCCGGGACTGCTTCAATCGGGCCGGCACGACCACGCGTTTTATGCAAGGCTCTGGGAATCCATCCGGGAGAGTGGGCATTGGCAGGGCGAGATATGGAACCGGCGCAAGAACGGCGAGGTATATCCCGAACTGCTCAGCATCAGCAGTGTTCGTGACGACACAGGCGATGTGAGCCACTATGTCGCCGTCTTTGCCGACATCACCAATATCAAGCATTACGAGAACGAACTGTATGCCATGGCCCATAACGATGCCCTGACGCGGCTGCCAAATCGTTTGGTCCTGTTATCGCGCCTGGAGCATGGCATCGAATCCATGCGTCGCTCCGGAAAGCGGTTGGCCTTGTTGATGTTGGATCTGGACCGTTTCAAGGATGTCAATGACAGCTTCGGTCATCCCGCGGGCGACGAGGTCCTGCAACAGGTCGCCACTCGCCTGTCAGCCCAGCTGCGGTCCACCGATACCGTCGCCAGACTTGGCGGTGACGAGTTTGCCGTGTTGCTCGAGGATATTACCCATGCGGAAGACGCGGCACGTGTGGCGAACGAGATCATCGTGTCGATGAGCTCGCTATGGAAATTGTCGAATGGTGCCGAGGTGCATATCGGCACCAGCATAGGGATCAGTCTGTTTCCCGATCATGGAGGCACTCCGGAAATCCTGTTGCAGCAGGCGGATGCCGCACTGTACCGCGCCAAGGACGAAGGCCGGGGCTGCTTCAAGTATTTTTCCGACGATCTCACCCGCACGGCGCGTGAACGAATCCAATTGGAAAGCCGTCTGCGCCATGCGCTCAAGAAAGGGCAGTTGAAAGTGTATTACCAGCCCCAGGTTGATATCGCCAGCGGTCGTATTTTTGCCGCCGAGGCGCTGGTGCGCTGGCAGGACCCGGAGCATGGCCTGGTCATGCCCGGGCATTTCATCCCGATCGCCGAGGAAACCGGCCTGATCCGGGAGATCGGTCTCTGGGTGTTGCGCGCGACCTGTTCGCAAGGCAAGAAATGGGTAGATGCCGGCTTGCCCCCCATCGTCCTGGCCGTGAATCTGGCGCCGCTGCAACTGCGCCACAGTGACATCGTCGCCGCCGTCGACGAGGTGCTGCGCGACACGGGCTTTCCGCCCGAGCGACTCGAGTTGGAATTGACCGAGAGCGCCCTGATGCAGCGCGAGGAGGAGGCCGCGGAAATCCTGCACAGCTTGCGCGCGCTGGGCGTGCGCCTCTCCATCGATGATTTCGGAACCGGCTATTCCTCGCTTTCCCACATCAAGCGCTTTCCAATCCATACCCTGAAGATCGATCGTGGCTTCATCAAGGATCTGACCGAGGATATGGACGATCGGGAAATCACCTCGACCATCATCAGCATGGGTCACAACCTCGGCCTGAGCGTGTTGGCCGAAGGGGTCGAGACACCGGAGCAGCTGGCGTTCCTGAAAGCGCAGGGTTGTGATTCGTACCAGGGATACCTGAAGAGTCCGGCGGTGCCGGCGGAGGCGTTCGCCAAGCTGATTTCCTGATGCAGCGGCAAAAAGCAAAAAGGGGTCGGTGACAGCTGAGTCTAAATCTCGTTTGCGGATTAGACCTATTCGTCACCGACCCCTTTTGAGGTTGTTGGACTAGGCCCGCTGCTGTTCTACGGGTCGGTTCTCCAACGCTTTCAGCACCCCATCCCAGAAGGTTACCCGTGCCTGTACCGCTTCCCGTGCGGCGACCACGGCTTCCTCCCGTTCCTGCTCGCTGTGACACAAGCCGTTCAGCAGGCGCAGGGACAACGGACCGTGCGAGCCCTCGTCCAGGTGGATGTGACGTTCCAGGTAGTAGTGAAAGGTGGGGGCATCCTGCCGGCCGATGCCGGAGCGTTCCAGGATGGCGCGGAACATGTCGGGGATGATGTGTTCCCGGCCCAGGGCCAGCGCGGCGGCGGCTTCGTGGGGCTTGCCGCCGGTCAGGAACCGGAAGGTGGTCGTGGTGAAGGCGCGCGACGGTGCCGGAACCGAGGGCAGGGCAAGGGCGGCCTCCACGCCTTCCTTGCGCACCGTGTCCACGAAGGCGAGCACCGGGCCGGTATCGGCGCCGATCTCCTCCATGGCCTGGCAGTAGAGTTCGAAGTGGCTGGTGTAGCCGCCATTGGTGCCGGGCATGGCCTCGTCGCACTCCTCCCCGAGGACCATTTCGTTGATGAAGCGGCGCACGCTGCCGTCGCCCACCGGTATCCAGGGAAAGCCGGCCGGAGCCACGACGGCCTGCAGGTGCTTGGCCACCGACATGAAGTCCCAGACCGAGTAGACATGATGCTCCATGAAGGTGCGTAACTCGTCTACGCCCTGGATGGCGGCATAGATGGGGTGGCTGTCCAACTCGTCGCGCAGCGATTGGATGACGTCTTCGGCAATGGGGGTAGTCACGGTGAGTGGATCCTGTATAGCGCAGACATAAGGCCTGGCAATCTACCGGCCAGGAAAAAAGCCATCAACCCTGGAGTGCTGATGGTTTTTACAGGTAGTATGGCGGCGACGGGATGCTTGCGATATATATGGGGCCATATTCAGGCGGATGCGCATGAAGCCAGAACGACTTGAACAAGCAGGGGAATCAGGCTCCGGGGTGCCCCCCAGGGCATCCCTGGACAGGCCGGTGTCCAGTGCCGGCTTGTCCCTGGCCCTGTTGCTGGCAGTGCCAGTGACGCTGGCGGGAACGCCGGCCAATGTCCTGTCCCTTGGCGCTTCCCGTCCCGGACAGTTTCCGGTGTGTTCCGGGTACGGCTGCGAGCGGGTGCATACCGTCTCGCTCACCGAAACGGAATGGCAGTGGGCCGTATCCCCCCTGGCCGGGACCGATGATGCAGGCGCGGAACGCGCGGCCCTCGCCCGGGTGATCGGTCGCCTGGAACGGCTGGTGGGACCCCGTACCGGCACTGAGCGTAACCTGGGCGGCACGTTCCGGGGCGTGGGTCGGCCCGGGCAGATGGACTGCCTCGATGAATCCACCAACACCACCACCTACCTGCGCATGCTCGCCGAAGCGGGGCTGTTGCCGCGGCATACGGTCGAGCAGCCACGCACACGGGGTTATTTCATTTTCGGCTGGCCTCACACCTCGGCGGTTATCCGCAGCCTCACCGATGGTGACCTCTACGCCGTGGATTCCTGGTTCGAGGACAACGGGCGGCCGGCCCATGTCGTGCCCCTGAAACAGTGGCGTGCCGGTTGGCGACCGGCATGACCAGGCGAAAAGTCTTGTTCTCGGGCATCGTCGGCCTGCTCGCCGCCTGGGTCTTCGTCAATGCCTTTTTCGAGGTTCACCCGCAACGCGCAGAGACAGCCGATCCGGCCCTTCAGCTCCAGCCCTATCGGAGCGGCATGAGCTTGCGGGAAGTTTTCGAGACTTTCCCCGACCCGGGGCCGGGAAAGGCCGAGCTGCGCTTGCTGGAGGACAATAACCTTGCATGGGCCGCCCGCTGGGATCTCATGGAACAGGCAACAACGAGTATTGACGTCAGTTATTTCATCCTTCGGCAGGACATATTTGGCGTTGCATTCCTAGGGCATCTGTTGAAGAAGGCGCAGGAAGGCGTGAAGATTCGCATCCTGCTCGACGCGTTCGGCTCACGACTTTCCTGGCATCCAAAAGGAAACGATTACCTCGATACGCTCACCAACACCGGGAACGTGGAAGTGCGCATGTATCGTCCGCTGCGGCAACGCCTTGTCGAAGGCCTTCTGTACCTCAGTCCCGTGATCACGATAGCCAGCGAACATGACAAAATCCTGATTGTGGATGGGGTGCGGGCCATTACCGGCGGTCGCAATATCGGGGTCGAATACTTCGCGCACCCCGACGATGCGGAATTTGTTTTCAGAGACGTCGAGGTGGACATCCATCACCGGCCCACCGCGATGGCGATGCGAAAGGCCTTCGAGGCCCAATACGAAGACGTGGATGCGGCCCCTATTATGCGGGAGCGGGTCGATATTCAATCGCAGGCACAGGACCTTGATTGGGCCTATCGAGCCATGTCTGCATGGCTGCATGGAAAGCCGGGACCCGACGAATCTACGGAATCACCGGCTGGGCTGCGTTCGGGGTGGGCGGAAGACTTGCGCGACATGAAGCATCTCGAGGGAAGCCTGGCGCGACCCCTGCCACGCTACCTGAGCGCCGAGACCCGGGTCCTTGACAGTACCACCCGTCTCGAACCCCGGATCGATCCGATCTCTGAGGCCGCTGCTCGATTGGTCAAGAGCGCGCGCAAGGAGATCTTTATCGAGAATCCCTACGTGGTGGCCTTGCGCGAGGCGATCGAGGTATTCTCAGAGGCGTCCGAGCAGGGCGTGCCCATTGTCCTGCTGACCAACAGCCCGGCATCCAGCGACAGCAAGGTCACACAGGCCTTTTTTCTGGAACAGTGGCCGTACTTGCTGGCCAGCATCCCGACCATGCAACTCTATGGCAATGGCGCCGATCAGATGATTCACGCCAAGCTTGCAAGCTTCGACAAGGTCCTGAGCCTGGTCGGCACCTACAATCTCTCACCCTTGGGTATGGCGATCAACAGCGAAATCGTGATCGCGGTGTGGTCGTCCGAGTTCGCGGAAAAACTGACCGAGACCCCCCGGGCACGATTGGCCGCAGGCGAGCCAAAAACCTATCGATATCGGATTGTACGCAACGAGGATGGGACACCGAAGCGTGACGGGGACGGCGAGCCGATCGTGGAATTCGGCCCAGAGGATCACACGGATGTTGAAGGTATGGTCAGGCTGAGAACATACAGAAATATACTGAAGGCGGCGGATATGCTGCCTGGCGTGTCGCTGTTCTACTAATCGCGCCGGCCGGCAAAACGTTTGACGATCTTGTGATACAGGTTGCGGGCAGCGCACTCCAGCTTGTCCAGCGCAACCGCAACGGTCTTGACCTGGCTGGCGACCAGCGCAAGCCCGGGTATCCACAGCAGGAACCCCGGCATGCCCGGTGGCAGTGAGAGAATCAGACCCGCCATTGCCATGACCGTCCCCAGTATGATCAGCAGCCAGCGTTTCCATGCGTTGGTGTTTTTGTGTTTGCTCTGATGGTAATGATCGACAAACCTGCGCCCGGGTTTGCTGCGCCGCAATTGTCGCGTGATCCTTTTCAGTTTCGAAATCATGGCGTACTCGGATTTCCGCCGGAGATGGGCCGTCACTTGCAAGCCCTCTACCGCCAAATGCGTCGAAAACCTGATGGTATTCCTCTGTCCGTTGCCAAGGAAGTGTAAGCGAGGCTGCATGCGCGACCGATTACGCTTCGCTACCCGGACCTACCGGCTCTGAATTACTTGTAGGAGCGGCCTTGGCCGCGAAGGGGATGTCCGCCGCCATTCGCGGCCAGAGGCCGCTCCTACAGGGTGGCGATCTTGTCGCGTTGCGCCTGCAGGTTCTCCAGGGCCACGCGCACCTCGGCGGCGCGGACGCGTTCCTTGTCCACGATGGCCGCCGGGGCCTTGCCGACGAAGCGGTCGTCGGCCAGCTTGGCGATGAGCTTCTCCAGGTCCTGCTCGCGCTTGGCGATCTCCTTGCCCAGGCGTGCCAGTTCCGCGTCCTTGTCGATCAGCCCGGCCATGGGAATGAGCAGCTTCATCTCGCCCACCAGGGCAGTGGCCGATTCCGGGGCCTCGTCGGCGCTGGCCAGCCAGGTGATGGACTCGGTGCGTGCGAGGGACTCCACGTAGGTGCGCTGGGCCTCAAGGCGTGCATGGTCGAGTTCGCTGCCGTCGGCCAGTAGCACCGGTAGGGGCTTGCGCGGTTCGATGTTCATGCCGCTGCGGATCTTGCGCACACCGAGCACGAATTGCTTGACCCATTCCATCTCCTGGCAGGCCTCATCGTCCACCAGGGCGGCATCGGGCGCCGGGTAGGGTTGGTGCATGATGGTCTCACCCTGCATGCCGGCCAGAGGCGCGACGCGCTGCCAGATCTCCTCGGTGATGAAGGGGATGAGGGGATGGGCCAGGCGCAACAGGGTCTCCAGCACCCGCACCAGGGTGTGGCGCGTACCGCGTTGCTGCGCCGCGCTGGTATCGGCGCCGGTGAGCACTGGCTTGGACAGTTCCAGGTACCAGTCACAGTACTCGTCCCACGCGAAGGAGTAGATGGCCTGGGCCGCATGGTCGAGGCGATAGCCGCCCATGGCGTCGATGACCTGCCGTTCCGTTTCCTGCAGGCGCGACAGGATCCATCGGTCGGCGGCGGATAACTCCAGTTCGCCACCCGCTTGTCCGCAGTCCTGGTCCTCGGTGTTCATGAGCACGTAGCGGGCCGCGTTCCACAGCTTGTTGCAGAAGTTGCGGTAGCCCTCGATACGGTTGAGGTCGAAATTGATGTCGCGGCCGGTGGAGGCCAGCGCCGCGAAGGTGAAGCGCAGGGCGTCGGTGCCGAAGCTGGGGATGCCGGCGGGGAATTCCTTGCGCGTGGCCTTGTCGATCTTCTTTGCCATCTGCGGCTGCATCATGCCGCTGGTGCGCTTGGTCACCAGGGCCTCGAGGTCGATGCCGTCGATGAGGTCGATGGGGTCGAGCACGTTGCCCTTGGACTTGGACATCTTCTGGCCCTGGGCGTCGCGCACCAGGCCGTGGATGTACACCTCGCGGAACGGCACGTCACCCATGAATTTCAGGCCCATCATGATCATGCGCGCGACCCAGAAGAAGATGATGTCGAAGCCGGTGACCAGTACGCTGGTGGGGTAGAAGGTCTCCAGGCGCGCGGTCTTTTCCGGCCAGCCCAGGGTGGAGAAGGGCCACAGGGCGGAGCTGAACCAGGTGTCCAGCACGTCCTCGTCCTGGCTAAGCACGATATCGGTACCGAGGCCATGTTTCTCCCGTACCTCCTGCTCGCTGCGCCCGACGTATACCTTGCCTTCGGCATCGTACCAGGCGGGGATGCGGTGACCCCACCAGATCTGGCGCGAGATGCACCAGTCCTGGATGTTGCGCATCCATTCAAAATAGGTGTTCTTCCAGTTGTCAGGCACGAAGCGGATGTCGCCGTTTTCGACGGCACGGATGGCCGGCTCCGCCAACGGGCCGACCTTCACGAACCACTGGTCGGTGAGGTAGGGCTCCACCACGGCGCCGGAGCGGTCGCCGCGCGGCACCATGAGCTTGTGGTCGTCGATCTTCTCCAGCAGGTCCAGTTCCTTGAGATCGTGGATGATGACGTCGCGTGCCTCGTAGCGGTCCATGCCGCGGTATTTTTCCGGGCAGTTGTCGTTCATGGCCGCGTCGATGGTGAGCACGTTGATCATGGGCAGGTCATGGCGCTTGCCCACATCGTAGTCGTTGAAGTCGTGGGCCGGGGTGATCTTCACGCAGCCGGTCCCGAACTCCATGTCCACGTAATCGTCGGCGATGACGGGGATCTCGCGGCCGGTGAGCGGCAGGGCGATCATCTTGCCCACCAGGTGGCGGTAGCGTTCGTCCTCGGGGTGCACGGCCACGGCGGTGTCGCCGAGCAGGGTCTCGGGGCGGGTGGTGGCCACCACCAGCTGGCCGGAGCCGTCGGCCAGCGGGTAGCGCATGTGCCAGAGGTGGCCCTGTTCCTCCTCGGACACCACTTCCAGGTCGCTGACCGCGGTGTGCAGGATGGGATCCCAGTTCACCAGGCGTTGGCCGCGGTAGATCAGGCCTTCCTCGTGCAGGCGCACGAAGACTTCCTTCACCGCCTCGGACAGGCCTTCGTCCATGGTGAAGCGCTCATGTTCCCAGTCCAGGGAGGCGCCCATGCGGCGCAGCTGGCGGGTGATGGTGCCACCCGACTGCCCTTTCCATTCCCACACCTTCTTGATGAACGGCTCGCGGCCCAGGTCGTGGCGGGTCTTGCCTTCGGCGTTGAGCAACCGTTCCACCACCATCTGGGTGGCGATGCCGGCATGGTCGGTGCCCGGCTGCCAGAGGGTGTCGTGGCCGCGCATGCGCTGGTAGCGGGTCAGGGCATCCATGAGGGTGTCCTGGAAGGCGTGGCCCATGTGCAGGCTGCCCGTGACGTTGGGCGGCGGGATCATGATGCAGTAGGGCGTACCCTGGCCGGAGGGAGCGAAGTAGCCCTTTTGTTCCCAGGTCTGATACCAGCGCTGTTCGATGCTGTGGGGTTCGTAGGTCTTGTCCATGGGGTCTCGATTCCGGGTTCGGGCGCGAAGTGCGGGATTATACGTCAACGCTGCGGAACGCAAAGGACGCAAAGACGCAGAGATCACGGAGATTTTTGATAATAAACCTTTGCGTGCTCTGCGTTCAGCAGCTCCATTCCTGCTATTGGCACTAGAGCTGGTGGGTTTTCAGTTCATAGCCCCGGTCGCGGTAGAAGCTGTAACGTTCACGGCCCTGGCGGCGGCAGACCTCCTGCTGGTCGACGATCTCGGCCACCCGCTCGAAGCGGGCGAAGAACAGCGGCACCTCGGCGGCCAGGTTGATGAGCACGTCGGTATTCTGCTCCGGCTCGGCATCATGGCCGAGCAGGATGGCCGGTACCGGGTCGAGGTCCGGGGCGAGCGGCCCGTGGGGCAGGAAGCTGTCCTCGCGGTAGGTCCACAGCAGTTCGTCCAGGTGCCGGGTCTGCAGTGCCGATTCGGTGTGGATGTAGAT
>DATHUT010000332.1:0-2240 GCA_035462005.1 Gammaproteobacteria bacterium
GGGCCATCTGCACTCCCTTGCCTGACTACGCGATCATATCCTGGCAACAAACCGTCGGATGTCGAAAATTATAGGCTAGATAATGGGTTTTTCTACTGGCTCATCCCGGGGGCGAGATTCGCGGTCAGATCCAGTGACCCGGGCAGCCCGCTCCGGACAGGAGCCTGTCGCGGGCCGGTTGGCCTGTAGGAGACCACTCCGTGAGCGATGGTATTCGCCCGGGGGACCGGGCTCCTACGGGGGTGGGGGCAGGGGTCAGTCGGTTAGCACTTAGTCTTGTTGGGCAGGTAAATATGCCCAATCTGTCCTGGCGAGGTTATTCAGGCAAAAACGAGCCGCCGTCCCTTGGGTTCTGGGATGGGATCGCCAAACTCTCGTGCGGTATCGAGCCAGAGTTGAATGGCTTCCTGTGCATTCGCCAAGGCTTGATTCGGTGAATCGCCGTGCGCCATGCAACCCGGCAGTTCCGGCACGTCAGCGACGAAAACCTGGTCTTCCTCGCTCCAGTAGATGATGGTCTCGTATTTGTACATCGCTACTCACCTGCCAAGTGATTGTTGAGGATGATGTCGCGAACCTGTCGTACTTGGTATGGCTTCGCCTTGTTGCCCGCTCTTTGCAGGTTGATCCTTTCCTCTACCCCTGCTTTCCGGTAGATGTGATGACTGCCGCGAATGCGTTCCTCGAATCCAAGGTGCAGCATCATGGAGCGCAAATCATCAAACGCAATGTTGGTGTCCGATGTGCCCCGAAGGATGGTTTCCAGCAGCTTTTCAAATTTGCCCATGCTATCGCCCTGGCCTCCTTGCCTCGCTGATTCGGTAAATCCCGAAAGCTTCAGGTGATTGGTTCATTTATAAGCCTTTTATTCCGCTGGTGGCAAGTCGGCCGGGATAGGGATTGGTGCCAGGCCCAGGAAACTGGTCAATTCAGCTTCACCTGTAGGAGTCAGCCTTCCGTGAGCGATGGTATTCGCCCGGGGGGTGAGGGCAGGTGTCAGTCGGCCAGCACGCGCTCCCCGCGCATCAGGTCGTCCAGGCTTTCCCGCTCCCGCGCCACGTGCACGTGTTCGCCGTCCACCAGCAGCTCCACGGCGCGCGGCCGGGTGTTGTAGTTGGAGCTCATGGAAAAGCCGTAGGCGCCGGCGGAACGCACCGCCAGCAGGTCGCCGGGCTCCAGGGTCAGTTCACGGTCCTTGCCGAGGAAGTCGCCGGTCTCGCACACCGGGCCCACCACGTCATAGGTGCGTTTGTTACCGCCGGTGCGCGGGGCCACCGGTACGATGTCCTGCCAGGCGCCGTACAGGGCGGGGCGCAGCAGGTCGTTCATGGCCGCGTCGACAATGGCGAAGTTCTTGTGCTCGCTGCATTTCAGGTAGGTGACCCGGGTCAGTAGCACGCCGGCGTTGGCGATGATGGCGCGGCCCGGTTCGATGAGGATCTCGTAGGGGCAGTCGTCCAGGGCTTCCAGCAGCGGTCGCAGGTATTCTTCCGGCTGCGGCGGCTGTTCATCACGGTAGCGCACACCCAGGCCGCCGCCCAGGTCCAGGTGCTCGAGCGCGATGCCGTCCTGTTCCAGGGCGCGGGCCAGGTCCAGCACGCGCGCCAGGGCGTCAACGAAGGGCCGGGTCTCGGTGAGCTGGGAGCCAATGTGGCAGTCCAGCCCGGTGATGCGGATGTTGGGCAGCTCGCGGGCACGCCGGTACACGGCGCGGGCGTCCTCCACGGCGATGCCGAACTTGTTCTCCTTCAGGCCGGTGGAGATATAAGGATGGGTGCCGGCATCCACGTCGGGATTGACGCGCAGGGACACGGGGGCCTGCACGCCCAGTTCGGCGGCCACCAGTTGCAGGGCTTCCAGCTCCGGTGCCGATTCCACGTTGAAGCAGCGGATGCCCACCTCCAGGGCCCGGCGCAACTCCTCCGGCTGCTTGCCGACGCCGGAGAACACCACCTTGCCGGGGTCGCCGCCGGCGCGCAGCACCCGTTCCAGCTCGCCTCCGGAGACGATGTCGAAGCCCGAGCCCAGTCGCGCCAGCAGGTTCAGCACCGCCAGGTTGGAATTGGCCTTGACGGCGTAGCAGACCAGGTGGCGCCGGTCACCGAAGGCGGCATCGAAGGCCTTCCAGTGGCGTTCCAGGGTGGCGCGGGAATAGACGTAGGCGGGGGTGCCATGCTCTGCGGCCAGCGCAGTGAGATCCACGCCCTCGGCCCACAGGCGACCGTCGCGGTATTCGAAAT
>DATHUT010000333.1:0-1570 GCA_035462005.1 Gammaproteobacteria bacterium
ATATAGCCGTAGCCGGTCTCGGCATGGCGGGGCACGATGCCATAGGTCACCAGCTGGCCGGCATTGGCCAGGGCGGCGCCCTGTTCCACGGCGGACTTGAACACCGCATTGTCGGGAATGACATGATCGGCGGGCATAACCACCATGATGGCATCGGGGTCCTGCTCGAACAGACGCAGGGCGGCGATGGTCAGGGCCGGCGCGGTGTTGCGTCCTTCCGGTTCGAGCAGGATGGCGCCGGCCTTGAGGCCGATGCTCTGGATCTGCTCGGCCACCAGAAAGCGGTGCTCCTCGTTGCAGACGAAGACGGGCCGCCTGGCACCGGGCAGCTCCGCCAGACGCAAGGCGGTCTCCTGCAGCATGGTGCGGTCACCGAACAGGGGCAGCAGGGGCTTGGGATAGTGCTCACGCGAGACGGGCCAGAGACGGCTGCCAGCGCCGCCGGTGAGGATCACGGGATAGATGGTCATGGGCTTCCCCAACTGCCTGAATCAGTTGCGCTGTCAATGTGTTATGGCGCAAAACGCGATTATACGGCAAGCAGGGGGAATTGGAATGGGTTTGATTGCATCATACTGCGAGCTTGCTCAATCCGTATCCAGTCTGCTGGCCATCAGTGTCGGCGATTGGCGACAATCCAGCCCCGCGCTGACCCGTATCACTTTACCAATGACACGGTAATACACCGCATAGGGGAAGCGTTTCGACAGAAGCCGCTGATACCCAAAAAACTCGACGTGAAGACCAGCGTAGAGTTGGAGTGAATCAATATCGGAGAACAGGGCGTCGAGGAAATACTGGCCAAGGCCAGATCCCTGACGTTCATAGAACTCGAAGCCGTTGAGCAGATCCATTTCGGCTTCGTCGAGGAGTTCGGTCTTTACCGGGTACGGTCGAATATCCGTTGCTTGGCCGTCACCCACTCCGAGTAGGAAGCCGCCCCATCCTTGACCCGCTGTTCCCGCGCTTTTAGTAGTTCGCCGTGCCATTGCGGTGCCGGTACTGCGTCAGGTGCCTGGCTCAGATCGGCCCAGAGTTCTTCAAGTGCACGCAGCTTTTCCTCTGTACTCATCTGGTCTAACGGCAGGATCATGGCCATGATGTTGCCTCCAGTAGGCTTTTTTCGAAATATACCGCTTTACCCTGGCGTCAACCAGCGCTGGTTCACAGGTCAGGATTCCCGGGGCAGAGAACAACTTTTCCCTATGGATTATAGGTGGTTGCCACCCGCCCCGGGCGTATTGCCTTGCTACTACGTTAGCGGGCGGGCTGCACCACCGTCACCCGCTCCCGGTTCTGCTCGATGGTGCGGGGGCCGATGCCCTTCACCAGGGCGAGGTCCTCCAGGCTGGCGAAGGGCCCGTTCTGGTCGCGGTAGCGCACGATCTCGATGGCCTTTTGCGGACCGACCCCCACCATGGTACTGGCGAGGGTGTCCGCGTCGGCGGAATTGAGATCGACGGGATTGGCCGAAGCCGCGAAGGAAAGGGACAGCAGGATGGCACCCGCAAGGGTGCGAATGAGTGTCTTCATGACAACCTCCTTGTGATGGGATCAGGCGGGGACATCC
>DATHUT010000334.1:0-2492 GCA_035462005.1 Gammaproteobacteria bacterium
AGCGCCCTGCCCGCCCACCGGGTATTGCGCATGGCCACCTTGCATGGCGCCATGGCACTGGGCCGGAGCGCCGAGATCGGTTCCCTGGAGACAGGCAAGTGGGCCGATGTCACCGCCGTGCGGCTGGATGAGCTGGAAACCCAGCCCCTCTACGACCCGGTCTCACAACTGATCTACGCCGCCAGTCGCCACCAGGTCAGCGATGTCTGGGTGGCCGGCCGACACCTGCTGCGCGAGCGGGTGCTCACCACCCTGGACGAGGATGCCATCCTGCGCAATGCGCGCGCCTGGCAGGCCCAGATCGCGGCCACTGACCGCGAGCAGGGAGGCCCCTGAAAACCCTGTCATATCCGGCCGCCGAGTTACAACCCGTCCCCGCTGAGGTATCCTTGCGCCATGACCCAGCATGCCCACAATGTCGATCCCGCCGAAGTCGCCAAATTCGAGGAACTGGCCTCGCGCTGGTGGGATCCCCACAGCGAGTTCAAACCCCTGCATGACATCAATCCCCTGCGGGTGGACTACATCGACCGGCACGCCGGGCTGGCCGGCAAACGGGTGCTGGACGTGGGCTGCGGCGGGGGCATCCTCAGCGAGGCCATGGCCCAACGCGGCGCGCAGGTGACGGGCATCGACATGGGTGAGGCACCCCTGAGTGTCGCGCGCCTGCACCAGTACGAATCGGGCGTAGAGGTGGACTACCTGCATGCTACCGCGGAACAGTTGGCCGCCGAGCAGCCGGCCAGCTACGATGTGGTGACCTGCCTGGAGATGCTCGAGCACGTCCCCGATCCCGGCTCCGTGATCCGCGCCTGCAGCCAGCTGGTGAAGCCTGGTGGCCAGGTGTGCTTCTCCACCCTCAACCGCAACCCCAAGTCCTACCTGCTGGCGATCATCGGCGCCGAATACCTGCTGCGCATGCTACCCAGGGGCACCCACGACTATCGCAAGTTCATTCGGCCCTCGGAGCTGGATGAATGGGCACGCCAGGCCGACCTGGACCTAGCCGACCTCACCGGCATGAGCTATAACCCGCTCAGCGGGGAATATCGCCTGGGCCATGATGTGGACGTGAACTATTTGGCCACCTATACCCGACCCACCGCCTGACGCCTGCGTGATCACCCGCCTGCCCGCACTGTGCGCTGTGCTGTTCGATCTCGACGGCACCCTGCTGGATACCGCGCCGGACCTGGCCCATGCCCTGAACCAGGTGCTGATAAACCAGGGCCGCGCACCCCTGCCCTTCGAACACATCCGCCCGGTGGTGTCCCATGGTGGCAAGGCGCTCATCGAGCTGGGCTTTGGCATCGATGAGGTGGACGCGGGCTTCGCGGACCTGCGTCGGCAATTGCTGGACATCTACCGCGCCAACCTCGCCCGCGAAACCCGCCTCTTTCCCGGCATGGAGCAGGTACTGGAAGGACTGTTGGCACGGGGGCTGAACTGGGGCGTGGTCACCAACAAGCCCGGCTGGCTTACGGAACCCCTGCTGCGGGAACTGGGTCTCTACGAACAGGCCGCCTGCGTGGTCAGCGGCGATACTGTCCCGGAACGCAAACCCCATCCCGCCCCCATGCTGCATGCCTGTCGCCTGGCCGGCTGCGAAGCGCCCCAGTGCCTGTATGTGGGTGATGCACAACGCGACATCGAGGCGGGTCGCAATGCCGGCATGCACACCCTTGTGGCCATGTTCGGTTATATCCAGGCGGAAGACCGGCCAGAGACTTGGGGCGCCGATGGTGCTGTGGATACGCCGCTGGAGATCCTCGACCGGGTGGATCGCTTGCGGCAACTGGTATGATGGGGGCCATGGACATCACCCAGCTGACCCCCTTGATCCTCGTCGCCCTACTGGCCGCGGCCGCCGGCGCCCTGGTCGGCCACCTGCGCGCCCAGCGCCATCTGTCCAGTCTGCGCGAGGAAAACATTCGCCTGCAGACCCAACTGGAGGCGGAACGCCTGGCCCATGGCGAACGCAGTGCCGCCTTCGAACAGGCCCGCCAGGCCCTCAGCGACAACTTCAACGCCCTCGCCGGCGCGGCCCTCAAGCACAACAGCACGGAATTCCTCAAGCTGGCCCAGGAAAATCTCAAGGCCTTCCAGGTCCATGCCCAGGGCGACCTGCTGCAGCGGGAAAAGGCCGTGGAGAACCTGGTCAAGCCCATCCGCGAGGCCCTGGACCGCACCGAACAGCAGATGCGCCACCTGGAACAGGAACGCAAGGAAGCC
Organism: Gammaproteobacteria bacterium; assembly: GCA_035462005.1. Taxonomy (GTDB): domain Bacteria; phylum Pseudomonadota; class Gammaproteobacteria; order DSM-19610; family DSM-19610; genus JAIVHA01. Next base: position 2,233 of record DATHUT010000334.1, read on the forward strand.
CATGGCGCGCTGAGCAAGCACCTGGAGACCATGGCCGAATCCCATCGCCTGCTGCAGGGCGAGACCCGCAACCTGGTGCAGGCGTTGCGTCGCCCCGAGGTGCGCGGCCAGTGGGGCGAGATGACCCTCAAGCGCCTGGCGGAACTGGCCGGCATGGTGGAACACTGCGATTTCTACGAACAGGAACAGGTCCAGACCGAGAACGGCCCCCTGCGTCCCGACATGATCGTGCGCATGCCCGATGGCCGCGAAATCATCGT
>DATHUT010000335.1:0-4092 GCA_035462005.1 Gammaproteobacteria bacterium
ACGGGACAGACGGCGGAACAACGCCCGCACAGGGTACAGCTGTCGTACACCAGTTCCTGCCAGGCATCCAGGTCCGCATCCGTCACTCGCCGGCTAAGCCCCAGCGTGGACATCAGCTTGCCCCAGAAGGTGTATTCCTGCTGCCATACGCGGCGCAGGGGTTCCACCTTGTGGATGGGCGTGTACTTGGGATCGCCGGTCTCGGTATAGAACAGGCAGGCATCGGCACAAAGACCACAGTGGACGCAGCTGTTGAAATAGGAGGCGATGGGCGCATCGATCTGCTCCATCATGGCCTTGACGCCACGTTCCATATTCAGGGCACTCATAACTGAACTCCCTTGCGACCAGTGGCGGCGCCGTTATACCAGCGTGAAACGAAGATGGTGAAGGTGTGCATCAACTTGGTGAAGGGGAACACCACCAGCAGTAGTGCCACGCTCAACAGGTGGTAGGCCAGCATTTCCGTATAGGGCAGGATCATGCGGTGATAGGCCAGGTAGCCTGTCAGCAACGGCAGGAAGGTCACCGCCCACACCAGGTAATCCACCCAGCTGGAGAGAAAGCGTCGCACCGGGTTGACCAGGCGATGCACCAGCAATACCAGCAGTGCCACTATCGCAATCACCGTGGCGGCATCCACGACGAAAAAGGGCAGCGCCGGCCAGGACAGGCCAAATACATCCTTGAACAGCAGGATATGGGGAGCGAAGAACACCAGGGCGATCAGAAACCCGATATGGAAGGCATAGCCGGCATAGATCACCACCGGTGCCTGCTTCACCAAACCCGGTGCCGGGATGGAACGGTGCCAGACGGTACGCCAGCCCGCCCCTGTAGCACTGGTGCGAGCTTCACTGAGATCCGGCTTGCGTCCCAGCAAGGACATTTCCAGGAAGCGCACCAGCACGCCCACCACGAAGATGATGGTAGCCCATTCCAGTGCGGGTCCGCGCGCCCAGTTCAGCAATTCCATGTCCGTCATGATTTGTCTCCTTCAAGTTCATCGGCGGTGAGCGGTTTGTGGTCCGCCTTGGCACCTGCCTTGACATGCCGGTTGTGTAAGCCGACAGCCACGCCCCCTACCGCGCCGGCCGCCGCCGCGGCCAGGCCCAGCATGCCGAGATCGGAGATGGGCATGCTGACCGCCTTGTAGAAGCTGCCGGCATCCCAGAAATCCGGTTCCGAACAACCCAGGCAGCCATGCCCGGATTCAATGGGGAAGCTGGTGCCCTCGTTCCACTTGGTGGTGGCGCAGGCGTTGTAGGTGGTCGGGCCCTTACAACCCAGCTCATAGAGACACCAGCCGTTGCGGGCGCCCGCGTCGTCGAAGCTCTTGGCGAACTTGCCCTGGTCGTAGAAGGGGCGACGATAGCAGCGGTCGTGGATGGTCTCGCCATAGAAGGCCGTGGGCCTTCCCAGCTTGTCCAATTCGGGAATGGTGCCGAAGGTCAGGTAGTGGGCCAGTACGCCGGTGATGACCACCGGGATGGGCGGGCAACCGGAGACATTGATGATGGGCTTGTCCTTGATGATGTCGGCCACGGCGACCGCTCCGGTGGGATTCGGGTTGGCCTTGGGAATCCCGCCGAAGGCGGCACAGCTGCCCACCGCCACGATGGCGGCCGCACCCTTGGCACTTTCCTCCAGCATCTGCAGGTTGGTCATACCGGCGATGGTGGAATAGACACCCCCATCCGCCATGGGGATGGAGCCATCCACGATCAGCAGGTATTCACCGGCAAATTCCTCCTGCACGCGCTCGCGATGATGTTCTGCCGCATGACCCGCTGCGGCCTGCAGGGTGTGATGGTAGTCGAGGGAAATGACATCGAAGATGAGACTTTCGATGCTAGGCGCATGGGAGCGGGTCAGGGATTCGGTGCAGCCGGTGCATTCCTGGAAAGACAGCCAGATCACCGCCGGGCGCCGGCGCTGGCCCAGGGCCTCGGCGATGGCCGGGGCCATGCCCGGTGGCAGGGCCATCATCGACGCCGTGGCCGCGCAGAATTTCAGAAAGGCGCGCCGGCTCACTCCCTGCCGGGCCAGATGTTCCGCCACCGTTGGACGTTTGCTCATATCCGCCTCCCGCGTTTGTAGTCGTTGTTACTTCTTATCCACCATGTCTTTCATTCCAGCTCCACCAGCCTGGCGCGCAGGTCCTCCAGGCTGTCCCGCACATCGGCTGGATGGGCGCGGATGATATCGGGGCAGAGGGTAATCTCCAGGAACTCGGCCATCACCTCATCATTACTGTTGTAGTGCCGCACCCACCAGACGCCGTGGATGGCGGTTTCCTGAACCGTGCTGGGACCCAGGGCCGAGACCTCGGCCGTTACCTCGCCCTGCCCCAGGTGCTGTTCCAGGAAGGCAAGGTCACCGGGTGACAAGGGCAGGCTGCGCAGATCGATGCTGCTCTCGCGACCCTGCTCCACCAGATCGCGCAACAGGGTTTCCAGTTCCATGAGCAGGGCGCGGCCATGGGGCGCTGCATCGGCCCCGGCCTGGAGCACGGTAACGGGGATATCGCTCAGATGACTCATGTGCGCCACCGCTGGATGAGGTCGCGCACCTGGGCGCAGGCGGCCGGGATGGCCTGACGCACCGCAGGGCTGGGATCATGCCCCCAGTCGATGCACTCGGGCTGGATGCCCACCAGGGCGCGTCGCTCCGGCAGGCGACCTGCCAGCAACACCACCGCCAGCAGGTCCAGCAGGCTCACTTCATGGACGCTGCGCTTGCGATTACTGCCCAGGAAGCCATCCATGGCGGCTCCTTCGAAACAGCGTACCGTGCCGGCCGGCGCGCCCAGCTCGGCGGCATCCACGACGATGAGCTGTTCGCTGTCTTCGATGGTGCCCGCCAGGGTAAAACTGAGGGTACCCCCATCCAGGTACTGCACCCCGTGAAGAGGGGCATCCTTCTCCAGGCTGCGAATGGCATGCACCCCCACGCCCTCGTCACTGAGGAGGCTATTGCCGATGCCGAGCACCAGGACGGAAGGAGGCGTGGACATCAGCCTTGCTCCCGTGCGCCCTGCCAGAATTCCAGCAGCAGCTCCATGTCGTGGCTGTCGAAGCGGAACCGGTGGGGTCGCGAGGGCTTGTCCAGCCATTGACGGGTTTCCTCGAGGCTGCCGGGCAAGGCGGGAATGGAGCTGTGGCATTTCACGCAGTGACGCTCGTATAACAGCCGGCCTTCCTCCGCGCCGGCCTGCGGGACCGGGAGCAGCAGGAAAGCAAGCACCACGCCAGCGGGTAGAGCCCATCGTTCCACAACAACCTCCACAGGTACGCAATTGCACGATACGCCAACTATGTCCGGAGATACTGATCTTCGTCAACGATGAAAGAGATTTCTGCCTGGCCTTGCGCCAGCGTCGGTTTGCTGGCGCCAGCGGATGGCCGGGTGTAGGCTTACAGAAAGGATAGCGCACGTTTCCGACCCTTTCGTTACAAACCAAGCCAGGGAGGTTGCCATGTGTCTCGGAATCCCCATGCAGGTCACCGTCGTCCAGGGCTTCATCGCCCATTGCGAGGCCAAGGGCGTCACCCGGGATGTGAGCCTGTTTCTGATGCAGGATGAGCCCGTGGCGCCCGGCGATTTCGTCATGGTGCATGTGGGCTACGCCATCCAGAAGATGACGGCGCAGGAGGCCCGCTCCGCCTGGGAACTCTACGACGAGATGCTGGGCCTGGGGGAAGGGGCGCCCCAGCATGCATGAACTCGCCGTGTGCCACGGCATGCTGCGCCAGGAGATGCACATCACGCCCCAGGAACAGGAGCGGGCGGTGTCCCGCATCCTGGTGCAGATCGGCCCCCTGTCGGGTGTGGAGCCCCGCTTGCTCGCCCAGGCTTTCCCCATAGCCAGTGCGGGTACTCCCGCCGCCGGTGCTGTACTGGAACTGGAAAGCCTGCCGGTGCGGGTGCGCTGCGAGCAGTGCGGAGCCGAGAGCGATGCCAGCCCCAACCGCCTGCTGTGCGCTGCCTGCGGCGACTACCATACCCGCCTGCTGAGCGGTGACGAACTGCTGCTGGTGTCAGTTGAACTGGAACGCTGAGCGGCGTTACCCTCGACGCCAGGGAGGATCT
>DATHUT010000336.1:0-6062 GCA_035462005.1 Gammaproteobacteria bacterium
AGCGGCCCATTTTCCCGATCCTTTACGTCGAATCGCTACGGCGATTCTCCTCAAACGATCGGGAAAATGGACTCACTCTCCCACCTTGCTCGCTACGATCGCTCAAGTCCGACAGGCTCCTAGCCACCCAGTAAAGCCCGCAGGATATGGCCAAACGCCGGTGCCGACAAGCCGGTGAAGGAGGCAAAGGCCATGATCACCCACGAGGCGATGGGCCAGAGGATGCCACCCAGCAAGCCGCTGAACAGCAGCGCCAGCAGGATCCAGATGCCATAGGGCTCCACCCGCGCCAGAGGCCGGGCCAGGTGGTCGGGCAGCATGCCCACCGCCACCCGGCCGCCATCCAGAGGTGGCAATGGCAGGAGGTTGAGCACCATCAGGATGGTGTTGATGAAGATCCCGGCCACCGCCATATACACCAGCGGCGCGCCCGCCCAACCGCCGATGGCACTGCCTACCTGGGCGAGCAGGGCCCACAGCAGCGCCATGCACAGATTGGAGAAGGGCCCGGCAGCCGCCACCCAGGCCATGTCCGTGCGCGGGCGACGGAGGTTGCGGGCATCCACCGGCACCGGCTTGGCCCAGCCGAACACGAAACCGCCCGGCAGCAGCAGCATGATAGCGGGGACCAGCACCGTGCCCACCGGGTCGATGTGGCGCAGGGGATTGAGGCTCAGGCGCCCCAGCAGGCTGGCGGTCTGGTCGCCCAGGCGGCGCGCCACCCAGCCGTGAGACACCTCGTGGACGGTGATGGCCAGCAGCACCGGCAATACCCAGGCGGCGATCTTCTGGGCCAGGCTCAACTCCAACATATCAGGCCCCCAACATACTGGCGTCGCCCTTGCCCTGACGCAGCACTTCGGGCACGCCGCTGGCGAGATCGATCACCGTGGTGGGTTCGAAACCGCAGTTGCCGCCATCGATGATGAGGTCCACCAGTTTGTCGAGCCGGTCACGAATCTCCTCGGCGTCGGTTTCCGGCAGCTCGGCATCGGGCAGGATGAGGGTGGAACTCATGATGGGCTCACCCAGTTCCGCAAGCAGGGCCTGGGCCACGCGATGGTCCGGCACCCGCAGGCCGATGGTCTTGCGCTTGGCATGCTGCAGGCGGCGCGGGACCTCGTGGGTGGCGGGCAGCAGGAAGGTGTAGGGGCCAGGGGTGAGGGACTTGAGCAGGCGATAGGCCTGGTTGTCCACCTTGGCGTAAGTGGCGATCTCCGACAGATCGCGGCATACCAGGGTGAAATGATGACGGGCATCCAGCTGGCGGATGCGGCGGATGCGCTCCATGGCGTCCTTGTCGCCCAGGTGACAGCCGATGGCATAGCTCGAATCGGTGGGATAAACCACCAGGCCACCGTCGCGAATGATGTCCACGGCCTGGGACACCAGGCGCGGCTGGGGATTGTCGGGATGAATCTGGAAAAACTGGCTCATGGGAGATGGGGTCCATCAGGCTGCGCGCGGCAGCCAAAGCTCACTCTCCCACAGCGGGTGACAACCCGGCGGAAGTTCCTGTAAACGCCCCAGTTCCACCCAGGGATTTTCCGGCCCGTGAAAATCGGAACCGCGACTGGCCAGCAAGGGGGTGGTGCGACTCAGGGCCGCCATGGTCAGGGCCTCGTCACGACTGTGACTGCCGGACACCACTTCCATGCCGACCCCGCCGCCCTCGCGGAATTCACCCAACAGGCGGCGCAGTTTACTGGCGCTCAAGCGATAGCGGGCCGGATGGGCCAGCACCGCCAGCCCGCCTGCGGCATGGATCCAGCCCAGGGCATCCTCCAGGGACGCCCATTGACCGGACACATAGCCGGGCTTGTTGTTCACCAGGTAACGCTTGAACACCTCGCGCATCGTGGTGGCATGGCCCTGCTCCACCAGGAAGCGGGCAAAATGGGTGCGGCTGACGATACGTCCCTGCGCCAGGGTGCGGGCGGCCTCGAAGCCGCCCTCGATACCGGCCTTGGCCAAACGGCGCCCGATCTCCTCGGCGCGCCAGTCACGAAACGCCTGCAAGGAGCGCAAGCCCGCCTGCAGTTCCGGGCAATGCCGGTCCACCTGCAGGCCCAGCACGTGAATGGTCTGTTTGGACCAGGTCACGGAAATCTCCACCCCCGGCACCAGTCGCAGTCCCTGTTCCCGCGCGGCGGTGTCCGCCTCCGCTAATCCGTCCAGGGAATCGTGATCGGTCAGGGCAAGCACATCGACGCCCGCCGCGCGTGCCCGCGCCACCAGCGCGGCGGGGCTCAGGGTGCCGTCGGATGCCAGCGAATGGCTATGCAAATCATGGTGTAAAGTCATCGGCCCATTGTACCGCAGTGGCAGGCGTTGTAGGTCAAAATACGCTATCATATGCGCTTTCCACGCCGATGCCCCCCATGGAACTCCAGATCCATCCTGACCAGGATTATTTTCGCCTGCGCCTGCACCAGCTGCTGGATGCCCTGCGGCACGCCCATGATGCACGCGCGGACAAGGCCTCGGGGGACAACCCTGCCCTACTGGAGGAAGCCTTGCACCAGCTGCTGGAAATCATCGCCCGGGTGGAATCGGATGCCCGCGCCACCGACAGCGACCGGCGCGGCAAAACCCACACCCGACAGGGGGTGCGCGAGGCAGATATCACCGAGCTGGGAGAATACAGCATCGGCCTGCTGGGCGAACTGGAGCACTGGCTGCAACGCCACCAGCTGGAGGAGCAATTGACCCTGCTGGCGGAGGTACAGATGGCCCTGGCCCTGTGGATCGCCCGTCATGGCGGTGAATTACTGACCCTGGAGCCGGTGGTGGATGCCCTGGCCCAGTTTGCCAACCGCAGCCTGGACCCGGAACAATTGATCGGATTGTTTGCCTATATGGGCGAGATCGTCGAAGCCGTGGCGCCGGCCATTCGCCAGGACCTGGAGAAAACCAACCCCGGCCGACCCTGGCGGGTACTGCACCTGAACCGGGCCATCGTGGCCACCCGCAGCCATGACCCGGCGGCCATCCAGGAAGCCTATGACCGGCTGTCGGAATTGCTGCCCGAAGAGGCGCCACGCTTCTTCGCCGAGGGCATGGAGCAGATGGACGCCCTGGATTATCCGCCCCATGTGCGTAATCTGGTGGAAATCTATTACCAGGACTGGAATCGCAAGCACCGTCTGCATTAGCATCGAACGCGGCACGAACCGCGCCGGACACAACAGATCATGAAACTACTCTACGACTTCTTTCCCATACTGCTCTTCTTCATTGCCTACAAGGTCTATGACATTTATGTAGCCACCGCCGTGGCCATCGCCGCGGCCTTTGTGCAGACCGGCTTCTACTGGCTCAAGCACCGGCGCTTCGAGAACACTCACCTGCTGACCCTGGGCCTGCTGGTGGTGTTTGGCGGCCTGACGCTGGCCCTGCACGATCCGGTGTTCATCAAGTGGAAACCCACCCTGGTGAACTGGCTGTTCGCCCTCGGCTTCCTGGGCAGTCATTTCATCGGCCGCAAACCCCTGGTGGAACGCATGATGGGCCATGCCGTGACCTTGCCGGCACCGGTCTGGTCGCGCCTCAACCAGGCCTGGACCTGGTTCTTCGTGGCCATGGGGGCGCTGAACCTCTATGTCGCCTACAACTTCTCGGAAGACACCTGGGTGAATTTCAAGCTGTTCGGCATGCTTGGCCTGACCCTGGCCTTCGTCATCGCCCAGTCACTGTACCTGAGCCGGCACCTGGTACCCGAACAGGATTCCGAGGGGGACCACTAGTGCTCTATGCCATCATCACCCAGGACGTGGAAGGCAGCCTGGAAAAGCGCCTGGGCGCCCGCCCCGCCCATCTCGAGCGCCTGCAGGCCTTGCGTGATGACGGGCGCCTGGTCCTGGCCGGCCCTCATCCGGCCATCGACTGCAACGACCCCGGACCCGCCGGTTTCAGCGGCAGCCTGGTGGTGGCGGAATTCACCTCCCTGGAAGAAGCGCGCGCCTGGGCCGATGCCGATCCCTATGTCCAGGCCGGTGTTTACGCGCAGGTCACCGTAAAGCCTTTCAAAAAAGTACTTCCCTAACCAACACGGATTAATATTTATGAAAAAACTGCACACCGTACTTGCCCTGACCATGGCCCTGGGCCTGGCCGCCTGCAACGAGCAACCGTCAAGCGTGATGACGCCAGACGCAAGCACTGCCTCCGCCGCTGATACCAGCCCGGTACTGGCTACCGTGAACGGCGTTCCGATCACCCAGAACACCCTGAATTTCCACAAGCAGCAACGCAATGCGCGGCGCCCGGGTGAACCCATCGAAGATGAGCAGCTCCTGCAGGAAATCATCAATCTGGAGCTCATGCACCAGGAGGCGCAGAAATCCGGCATCGACACCCGCCCGGAGATCGCTATACAGCTCGCCCACCAGCGACGCGGCTTCCTGGCCAGTGTCGCCGTCCAGCAATACTCCGCGGATAATCCGGTAACCGAGGATGCCATCCGCGCCCTGTACGATGAGCACTTCGGCAGCGCTGACCAGGAGTTCAAGGCCCGCCATATCCTGGTAGAAACGGAAGACCAGGCACGGGAGATCATCACCGCCCTGGACGGAGGCGGTGATTTCGCAGCCCTCGCCAAGGAACGCTCCACCGATCCCATGGGCGCCAACGGCGGCGACCTGGGTTGGTTCGCCCCCGGCCAGATGGTAAAGCCCTTCGCCGAGGCGGCCGCGCAACTGGAAACCGGCCAGTACACCAAGGACCCGGTGCAGACCCAGTACGGTTGGCACGTGATCCTGCTGGAAGACCGGCGCGAGACCACCCCACCCGCCTACGAAGAGATGCACGAGCAGCTCAGGATGATGGCGCAGAACCAGCAGCTGCAGCAGTACCTGGAGAAGATGCAGCAAGATGCCAGCATCGAAATGAAGTAGGTGCGTACCCGCCGGCAGGCCCAGCCTGCCGGCTTCCCACCTCATAATTCATGAAGGATTCCGAATTGCCCGCGTGGGTACAATGGCTGGCCCAGGATGCCGACGGCACCTGGTGGGGCTACGAGGTCGAACCCCTGCAGCGGGACCATGGCTGGTATGAGAACGAGCTGGGCCGACATATACGACTGCGACAAGAAGCCGCCAATTCCGCGTGGACAGAGACCCTGCGACGGCTCAAGCCCACGTAGGCTGGCGTTACTCCCCGGTCACCTGTAACAAATCCTGAACCAATTCCCCATAGATTTCCGCCAGGGCCACATCGAAGGCCGTTACCGCCGCGGCGGGACTGCCATTGCTCGCCATCACCTCGCGCATGTAACGCCGCACCAGCAGCGGTGGCTCACGGCCCGCGGGCTGGGCAATCAGGCCCAGCTCCACCCGCACGGCCGTGCGGCCATTGGTGTGCAGGCGACGTGAGAAATCCCGTACCTCCAGCTGCAGGTGCAAATCGGCATCGCGGTCCATGGGATCCGCCGCGACCAGTTCGGCAAGACCGCTGTCGCGCAGGTATTGCACCAGCTGGTCTTGCACGAGCACCGGCGGCGGACCAACCCAGCGGTGGTAGTGGTGGCGTTGCAACTGCTGGGGGGTGGCTACATGGCTGTACAACAGGGCACGGTCCCGTAACAGGCCAACCGCCTCGACACGCTGCACCCGCAGCACACCGGCCAGGGGCGGCTGTTCGAACGATTGTTCCACCGGCAGGGTCGCCAGGCGATAGAAGTGATCCTCGGGCACGTTGCCAGTACCGGCGCATCCACTCAGGAACAGCGCCAGGCACAACGACAGGCATATTCCCAGGCAGCATCGCTTGCCACCATTTCCCCTACTCATGGGACACCCCCTGTTCACGGGGCGGCTTGCCACCCAGAAGCAGGCCGGGATTCTGGCGAATCTGGCGGCTGAATTCGTTCATGTTGCGACTGGTACCTTCCATGTCGTGGAGAATCACACTCGTGTAGTCGGCAACCTCCTCCAAGGTGCGGCGCAGGGAGCGGATGGACTGTTCCAGGTCCTCGCGATTATCCTCCACCAGGCCATGGCTCGACTCCAGCAGCACTTGGGCTTCCTGCTGCAGGTCCAGCAGGCCCTCGGACAGCTGCAGCA
>DATHUT010000337.1:0-2795 GCA_035462005.1 Gammaproteobacteria bacterium
GGAAAAAAGGGCATCAGCAGGGGGCCGGGGATATTGATGCGAATGGTCTGCGTGTCGGAAAAGGCCCGTGCCGGGCCTGCCAGCGCACAGGCCGCCGCCATGGCTTTCAGGATGGCGCGGCGAGACAGGCACTGGATGGATTTCGCGGGCGGTCGCTGGCTCATCTATAAGAGCATGGCAGCGCCCACCCGCAAGATCAAGCCAGTCAGCCGCAGCCGGCCTGCCCCCGTATGTTACGGTGCGGTTGACTGGGCTATGATTGGTCACCCTGGAGCGCAGCCTTACCATACGGGCAGGGGAACCACATGATCCACCTCAGCAATCTCGATCTCGCCGTCGCCGCGTTGCTGGTACTGGCGCTGGCCTTCTTCGCCGGCCGCCATCACGGTCCGCTGGGCAAGCAGATCCTCATTGCCGGCATCCGCACCACCGTCCAGTTGCTGCTCATCGGCCTGGTGCTCAAGGCGCTGTTCGCCGATGCGCGCCTGGGCTGGGTACTGCTCATGGCCCTGGTGATGCTGGTGGTGGCCGGTTACGAGGTGCGCGCGCGCCAGCACCGGCGCTTCCGCGGCGCCTGGGGCTATGGCATCGGCAGCCTGTCCATGTTCCTGTCTTCCTTCACCGTGACCTTCTTTGCCCTGTGGGTGGTCATCGGCACCGATCCCTGGTACCAGCCCCAGTACGCCATCCCGCTGCTGGGCATGCTGCTTGGAAATACCATGACCGGGGTGTCGGTTGCCATGGACCGCCTCAATCAATCGGCCTGGGAACAACGCGAACGCATCGAGGCCCGCTTGATGCTTGGCCACAGCGCCCGCGAGGCCATCTCACATCTGCGTCAGCAGGCGGTACGTAGCGGCCTCATTCCCATCATCAACGCCATGACCGCCGCCGGTATCGTCAGCCTGCCGGGCATGATGACCGGCCAGATCCTGGCCGGCGCGCCGCCCGTAGAGGCGGTGAAATACCAGATCCTCGTCATGTTCCTGATTGCTGTCGGCACCGGCCTTGGCACCCTGGGCGCGGTGGCCATCAGCTGCCGACGCCTGTTCGACGAACGCCAGCGGCTACGGCTGGACCGGCTGCGCGAGGCCTAACGATCTTTTTTCCGTCATGCCAGCATCCGCCCGCATGACGGGCCGCACAAGATCATCACAATAGGGATTCTGCCATGTCACTCACCACCGGATTCATCGGCCTGGGCGCCATGGGTGCCGCCATGGCGCGCAACCTGCATCGTGCAGGCCTGCTGACCAGAGTATGGAACCGTACTGCGGCCAAGGCGCAAGGCCTCGCCGCCGAACTGGGCATCCAGGCCTCGGCCGATCCTGCCTCCCTTGCTGCACACTGTGACTGCGTGGTGTTGTGCGTTTCCGCCGATGCCGACGTGCTGGCGGTGGTCGATATGCTGCTGCCAGGCTTGCGCGCCGGAACACTGGTCATCGACATGTCCACGGTAAGTCGTGACACCGCATGCCTGGCAGGCGACCGCATCGCGGCCCATGGCGGGCAATTCCTGGATGCACCGGTATCGGGTGGCGTGGAAGGTGCGCGGCAGGGAACTCTGTCGATCATGGTGGGCGGTGACGCCAGTCATCTCGATCGCGCGCGCGCCGTGCTGGAAGCCATGGGCAGCCGCATCACCCACATGGGCCCGGTCGGAGCCGGCCAGGCCACCAAAGCGGTCAACCAGGTCATGGCCGCCGGTATCAACCAGGCCGTTTGCGAGGCGCTGGCCTTCGCCGGGGCGCTGGAACTTCCGTTGGAGAAGGTGATCGAGGTAACGGGTGCCGGGGCGGCCGGCAACTGGTTCCTGCAACATCGCGGTCCGACCATGGCACGCAAACAGTTCGCGCCCGGCTTCAAGGTGGCATTGCACCACAAGGACCTGGGCATCTGCCAGGCCATGGCGAAAGCACTGGACTGCACTCTGCCGCTGGCGGACATGACCCTGGCTGATTACCAGCGATTGATGGACGCGGGTCATGGCGAGGCGGATATCTCCGCCCTCTACCTCGATAAGACCGAAGGAACCTCTGATTAATTCACTTTCCGTCATCCCGGCATGCGCCGGGATGACGGATTGATCAGAGCTTCCTTAATTATTCGATTTTGATGTAGGCGAAACCTTCGGACTGCAGCTCGGCGATGCGCACCACCCCCGAAGGCACCAGTTCGATACCTTCGTAGAGTTTCTCCTTGGCGAGGTTGATCTCGCCGCGGGTGATGTCGCACAACTCCAGCTTGACGCCATGGACCTGCTGCAAGGACTGCAGGCGGCCGGAGAGGTTGCTGCGCCGCTCGGCAAGGTCGGCATCCTCGGCAAAGGGACTGTCGGCGAGCTTGTCGTCGGAGACGAAGCGGATGCCGTGGGCCACGAATACGATACGCACGTCGTAATCCATGAGCTCGTTGTTGTAGTGGGTCACCATGTTGTTGATGCTGGTGAGCATGCTGCTGAAACGGCGGGGGTCGGAGAAGTCCGCGTGGTAGACAACCTTGGCCTCCGCCAGGGCCTGGAGGGGAAGCCAGGTCAGCAGCAGGGCAAGCAACAGACAGCGGGAAAGGACCGGAACGAGTTTCATGATGCAACCTCCTGTGGATCAACCCGGCATCCCTGTAGGAGCGGCCTTTGGCCGCGAAGTCGTGGTGGCACACCTGTTCGCGGCCAGTGGCCGCTCCTACGGGGCATGCCGGGTTGATTCACAGGAGGTTGCATCATGAAACTTGTTCCGGTCCTTTCCCGCTGTCTGTTGCTTGCCCTGCTGCTGACCTGGCTTCCCCTCCAGGCCCTG
>DATHUT010000338.1:0-11965 GCA_035462005.1 Gammaproteobacteria bacterium
GCAATGTGGGTCTGATGGCGCAGAAGGCCGAGGAATACGGTTCCCACGACAAGACCTTCGAGATCGCCGCGAAGGGCAGGGTGCGCGTGGTGGATGCTGCCGGGAAGACGTTGCTGGAACATGCCGTGGAGGAGGGCGATATCTGGCGCATGTGCCAGACCCGGGACCTGCCCATCCGCGACTGGGTGAAGTTGGCCGTAACCCGCGCCCGGTTGACCGATACGCCGGCCATCTTCTGGCTGGACGAGCGCCGCGCCCACGATGCGCAGTTGATCGCCAAGGTCCAGGACTACCTCGGGGAGCTGGATACCGATGGGCTGGAGATCCGCATCCTGGCGCCGGTGCAAGCGATTCGCTATACCTTGGAGCGCGTCAAGGCCGGTAAGGACACCATCTCGGTGACCGGCAATGTGCTGCGAGATTACCTCACGGATCTGTTTCCCATTCTGGAACTCGGCACCAGTGCCAAGATGCTTTCCATCGTGCCCTTGCTGGCGGGTGGCAGCCTGTTCGAAACCGGTGCCGGCGGTTCGGCGCCCAAGCATGTGCAGCAGTTCCTCAAGGAAGGGCACCTGCGCTGGGATTCCATGGGCGAGTACCTGGCCCTGGCGGTGTCCCTGGAAGAGTCAGCCAGGAAGACAAAAAACCCGCAACTGCGGGTGTTGGCGGATACTCTGGACCAGGCGAACCGAAGCTTCTTGAACAATAACCGCTCACCCTCCCGCAAGGTGGGTGAACTGGATACCCGAGGCAGCCATTTCTATCTTGCCCTGTACTGGGCGCAGGCCTTGGCCGGCCAGGAATCGGATCCCGCGCTGCGGGCGCGTTTCACTCCCCTGGCGCGAGAGTTGGGCGAGCAGGAAACCGCCATCGTGGATGAACTGAACGCGGCCCAGGGGGCTGCGGTGGATATTGGTGGTTACTATCACCCCGATCGGGACATGACGACCCGGGCCATGCGCCCCAGCCGCCGCTTCAATGCGCTGCTGGACAGCTTGGCTTGATGGTGGCGGATCGGACAATACCCCGCCGTCCCGGATGGTAGATCCATCCTGGTCAGGGTGGCCCGTTGACGGGCGGGCAAGGCTGACACGACCGACCGCTACCGGGAACGGATCCCCATCCCGGAATGACGGTTCGTGTCGTTACGGTACGCCGTCAGCTAAATTCGCGGATTTTCGCGGCCTGCAGACCCTTGGGTCCCTGAGAAACATCGAATTCCACTTTCTGGCCTTCACGCAGGCTCTTGTATCCTTCCATCTCAATGGCGGAAAAGTGCGCGAACACATCCTCGCCCCCCTCGTCCGGTGAGATAAAGCCATACCCCTTGGCATTGCTGAACCATTTGACCGTTCCTGTTGCCATACTTCCAATCCTCGCGTTGCTGCATTGCGGAATCTTCTGTCCGCTTGGATGCATTGACCGACCGGCAGGACGCGCAAGCGCTTCACGCGTCGGGCCGGTTACTCCCTTGCCCGTTTTGTCAGCCGCTGCCTTTGGCAGTGACGAAAGGGACGGGCCAGAGCACTCTAGTCATAAGCGGTGAATTGAGTCAAGTACCTGAAACACAATGAAAAACGTCAGAGAATTTTACAGTTTTGCAATCGGTGGCGGCTGCCAGCCCTTCCGAGGCGGCGCAGACCTGCGCTATATCGTTACGAACCGGGTTGTTTTTACAGTAAATTAATCCTATATCATCCACATGGAAGAGGTTGCCTCGCGTAGAATCCAGACCATGAGCAAGACACCGAAACTGATCGACAATGACGGCCTGGCGGTCCAGGAAGAGCGGCCCAAGCTCAAGCGGCCGCCGCTTTATTCCGTGGTACTACTGAACGACGACTACACCCCCATGGAATTTGTGGTGGAGCTGCTGCAGGTCTTTTTCACCATGAACCGGGAAAAGGCCACCCAGGTCATGCTGCAGGTCCATACCCGAGGCAAGGGGGTCTGTGGTATTTATACTCGAGAGATAGCCGAAACCAAGGTCGCCCAGGTGACCGATTACGCCCACGAACATCAGCACCCGCTGTTGTGCATCATGGAAGAAGCATGAGCGTGGACAGAGGTAGCATCGTATGTTGAGCAAGGAACTGGAATTCACTCTCAATCTGGCCTTCAAGGAGGCGCGCGAACAGCGCCACGAGTTCATGACCGTGGAGCACCTGCTGCTGGCCTTGCTGGATAACCCGACCGCGGCCGAGGTCCTGCGTGCCTGTGGCGCCGATCTCAACCAGTTGAAGGGGGAATTGCGCGCCTTCCTGGAAGAGACCACGCCCTTGCTGCCACCCAACGACAGCCGCGATACACAGCCCACCCTGGGTTTCCAGCGTGTGCTGCAGCGCGCCGTCTTTCACGTGCAGTCCTCCGGCAAGAAGGAAGTCACCGGTGCCAATGTGCTGGTGGCGATCTTCAGCGAGCAGGAATCCCAGGCGGCCTATTTCCTCAACAAGCAGCACATCACCCGTCTGGATGTGGTGAACTACATCTCTCACGGCGTTTCCAAGATCCACGACGAACCGGCGGAAGAGGCCGCGCCGGCATCCGAAGAGGAAGGACAGGCAGAGGCGCCGCCACGCAAACCGCTCGAAACCTTTGCCACCAATCTCAACGAAATGGCGCGCCAGGGCAAGATCGATCCGCTCATCGGCCGCCAGCACGAAATCGAGCGCACCATCCAGATCCTGTGCCGCCGGCGCAAGAACAATCCCCTCCTGGTAGGCGAGGCCGGCGTGGGCAAGACCGCTATCGCCGAGGGTCTGGCCAAGATGATCGTCGACAAGGAAGTCCCGGAGGTGCTTGGCAAGAGCACCATCTATGCCCTCGACCTCGGCACCCTGGTGGCCGGCACCAAGTACCGCGGCGATTTCGAGAAGCGCCTCAAGGCGGTGCTACAGCAATTGCACAAGGAGCCGGGCGCCATCCTGTTCATCGACGAGATCCACACCATCATCGGTGCCGGCGCGGCCTCGGGCGGGGTGATGGACGCCTCCAACCTCATCAAGCCGGTGCTGGCCTCCGGCGAGCTGAAGTGCATTGGTTCCACCACCTACCAGGAATACCGCGGAATATTCGAGAAGGACCGCGCCCTGGCGCGGCGCTTCCAGAAAATTGACGTGGTGGAGCCCACTGTCGAGGAGACGGTGCTGATCCTCAAGGGACTCAAGTCCCGCTTCGAGGAACACCACAAGGTGCGTTATTCCAACAAGGCCCTGCGACTGGCCGCCGAACTGTCGGCACGCTATATCAACGAGCGTCACCTGCCCGACAAGGCCATCGATGTCATCGACGAGGCCGGTGCCAACCAGCAATTGCTGCCGCCTTCCAAACGCAAGAAGACCATCGGCGTGGGCGATATCGAGAGTATCATCTCCAAGATCGCGCGCATCCCGCCCAAGAGCGTGTCCGCCACGGACAAGGACACCCTGCGCAACCTGGAGCGGGATCTTAAGATGACGGTCTATGGCCAGGATGAGGCCATCGAGACCCTGACCAGTGCCATCAAGATGGCCCGTTCCGGGCTGGGTAATGAGCAGAAACCCATTGGCAGTTTCCTGTTTGCCGGGCCAACCGGTGTGGGCAAGACCGAGGTCACCCGGCAGCTCGCGCTCGTAATGGGGATCGAGTTGATCCGCTTCGACATGTCCGAGTACATGGAACGCCACACGGTATCGCGGCTGATCGGCGCACCGCCGGGTTACGTCGGCTTCGATCAGGGTGGCCTGCTGACCGAGGCCATCAACAAGCATCCTCATGCGGTGCTGTTGCTGGACGAGGTCGAGAAGGCGCATCCCGATGTGTTCAACCTGCTATTGCAGGTCATGGACCATGGGACCCTGACGGACAACAACGGCCGCAAGGCCGACTTCCGTAACGTGGTGCTGGTCATGACCACCAATGCGGGGGCCTCGGAAATGAGCCGACCTTCCATCGGCTTTCGCCAGCAGGACCATGCCAGTGATGGCATGGAAGCCATCAAGCGCCTGTTTACGCCGGAGTTCCGCAATCGCCTGGATGCCATCATCCAGTTCAACCCGCTCGACCCCACCGTCATCACCCAAGTGGTGGACAAGTTCATCTTCGAACTGGAGGCCCAGCTGCAGGACAAGGGCGTCACCATCGACGTGGACGAATCCGCCCGGCTATGGCTGGCGGAACGCGGCTACGATCCCAAGATGGGTGCGCGGCCCATGGCGCGAGTGATCCAGGAACACATCAAGAAGCCTCTGGCCGAGGAACTGCTGTTCGGCCGCCTGGCAGGCGGTGGCGAGGTGCATATCCACGCCGAGGCGGACCGTCTGGTCTGCGAAGTGGTGGAGGATACGAGGGAGAAGGTGCACTGACGGCCTGCAACGGGCCGACGGCGGTCTTGCCTAGCGTGCGCGGTAGGTGATGCGTCCCTTGCTGAGGTCGTAGGGGGTGAGCTGAACGGTGACCTTGTCGCCGGTGAGGATGCGGATATAGTGCTTGCGCATCTTGCCGGATATATGGGCCGTTACCACGTGGCCGTTTTCCAGTTCTACCCGAAACATGGTGTTGGGCAGGGTCTCGATCACCGTGCCTTCCATTTCAATGCCGTCTTCTTTCGCCATATGCCTACCGGTTGGTTACCTTCTGATTGGAAAGTCCGCGATTATACCCTAAGCCCACGACAAACCGGTACGCCCGGTGCATCCGTACCCCCATCGGGCTAGGGGATCTCCCGCCAGATCCCGTCCTCCAGGGCCTGCAGGGGCCGAAACCGGCCCTTGTAACGCATCTTGTCACAGGCCTCGATCCAGTACCCCAGGAACAACGAGGGCAGCCTCCGACGCCGGGCCTCCTCGACCTGCCAGAGGATGGTATAGGTCCCCAGGCTGCGTTGCGTGGCCTCTGGCTCATAGAAGGTGTAGACGGCGGACAGGCCGCTGGGCAGCACATCGGTCACCGCCACCGCCATCAGCGTCCCCTCGAGGCGGAATTCCACGAATCGGGTTTCGCACCAGGGGTTGCACAGGAACTGCAGGTAGCCCTCTGGAGTGGGGTTGTCCATGCCGCCGCCGGGGTGGCGGGCGGCGAGATAACGGCAGTAGAGCTCATAATGCTCGTTGCGGAATTCGCTGGATTGCGGGCTGGCGCGCAGGTCGGCATTACGTTGCCAGATGCGTCGCTCCCGGCGCCGGTGGACCATGCGCGCCACCGGGATGCGCACCGGTACACAGGCCTGACAGTGCGGGCACATGGGCCGATATACCTCCGAACCGCTGCGGCGAAAACCATGTTCGGCCAGTTGTCCGTAGAGATCGGTGCTCATGCCCGCACGCGGATCCGCGAACAGGGTCACGGCCTGCTGGCCTGGCAGGTAGTTGCAGGGGTGAGGCGGGGTGGCCAGGAAGGGATGCTCTCTCATTGACGCAGGGCCATGGTGATGGCGGGGTCCAGTGTCCAGGGTGAGGGCCTATCCGGCCGCACGCAAGCCCGCGCCAGGTGGGCGATGAACGCCTCTCGCGCCATCGGCCGGGCGCCGAAGCGGGCCAGGTGGCCGGTGTGCATTTGGCAGTCGATCAGTTCGAAGTCCCAGTCCAGCAGTTGCCGCACCAGATGCACGAAGGCCACCTTGGAAGCGTCCGTGGCCAGGCTGAACATGGATTCACCGAAGAAGACACGGCCGATGGCGACGCCGTACAAGCCGCCTGCCAGGCGCTCATTTTCCCAGGCCTCCACGGAGTGGGCGTAGCCGCGGCGGTGCAGTTCCCGGTAGGCCGCCTGCATTTCCGCCGTGATCCAGGTGCCGTCGGTACCTGGCCGTGGCCCGGCGCAGGCACTGATGACCTGGTCGAAGGCCTGGTCGAGGCTGATACGATAGGGTGCCCTGCGCAGGGTCTTGCGCAGGCTGCGACTCACATGCAGGTCCGAGGGCATCAGGATCGCGCGCGGGTCCGGCGACCACCAGAGGATGGGTTGGCCGGCGTTGTACCAGGGAAAGATGCCCTGCCGATAGGCACGCAACAGTCGCGTAGGGGTGAGGTCGCCGCCGACGGCCAGCAGGCCGTCCGGTTCCCGCAGGGCGTACTCCAGCGGCGGAAACGGTCCGTCGGGATCCTGTGGGTCCAGCCAGAAGGGACCTTGCAGTCTTTCCTTCATGCCACCTCCACCTGGCGGTAAGGGGACTGTTCCGCGAGGGTCTCCATATAGTCCCGCATGCCGTTTTGTTCCCGGCGCAGGAAATCTCCGATGGCCGTGCGAAAGCCTTCGTCCCGTATCCAGTGGGTGGACCAGGTGGCGGTAGGCAGGAAGCCGCGGCTGATCTTGTGCTCCCCCTGGGCGCCGGGCTCGAAGCACTGCAAGCCATGCGCGATGCAGTACTCGATGCCCTGATAATAGCAGGCCTCGAAGTGCAGGCTGTGGAAATCCTCCCGGCATCCCCAGTGGCGGCCATAGAGGGTGTCGTCACCGCGGAAATTGATGGCCCCGGCCACCGGCTCACCCTGGTGCCAGGCGAACACCAGTACCAGTTGATCGCCCATGGTCTGGCTGAGTTCCTCGAAGAAGCCCTGGCTGAGGGTGGGGATGCCGGATTTTTTCTCGAAGGTGGAACGGTAGAAGCCATGCATGATGGACCAGAGTTCATGGTCCATTTCATGACCGTGCAGGACCCGCAGCTCGATGCCGGCATCGCGCACATGACGGCGTTCGCGGCGCAACTGCTTGCGCTTGCGGGAGGTGAGACGTGACAGGAAGTCTTCGAAATCCCGGTAGCCCGGGTTGTGCCAGTGGAACTGGCAGCCGAGGCGCGGCATAAATCCCTGTTCCTGCAATAGCCGGCTGTCGACTGCATCGGTGAACAGCCAGTGCAGCGAGGACAGGCCCTCCTGTTCCATGAGTGCAAGCCCCAGGTCCATCAATACCGCAGCCACCTGGTCACGGTTCGCCTCCGGGTGCACCAGGAGGCGCGGGCCGGTGGCGGGCGTGTAAGGGATGGAAACCACGGCCTTGGGATAATAGGGCAGGCCGTGGCGATGGTAGGCATCGGCCCATGCCCAGTCAAAGACGAACTCTCCATAGGAGTTGTCCTTGATGTAAAGCGCCACCGCCCCCAGCAGGCGGTCACCCTCCCGGGCAAGCAGGTAGCGCGGCAGCCAGCCGTATCGTTTCCCCACGGCGTCATGGCGTTCCAGGGCGATGAGAAATTCATGGCGCAGGAAGGGGTTGTGTGTGCCGCTCACGGCATTCCAGTCCGCGGCCGGGACCTGCTCGAGGGATGGTGTGATGCTCAATTCCATCGGGGCATTGTAACGAATCACGCCCGGAGGGGCGCGGAAGGCTCGTTCCCTCTATGGGAATTGGGCTATAGTGCCAGCCTGTACACGGTTACTCGGAACGACGATCCTACATGGCCACCGCCAATCTCAAGCTGAATATCGGCGACACACTGCAGATGCAATACATCGACGGCAACAGCCGCGAGCGGCTGTTGGTCCATGTGATTGGCTATCTGCCCGGGCGCAGTCTCATCGTGACGACACCCAAGCTGGATGGCCGGGTGCTCATGATGCGGGAGAGTCAGCCCTTCGTCGTGCGTATTCTGGCAGGCAACCGGGTGGTGGGATTCAATACCAGGGTACTGCGCAGCAGTGCCTCACCCTATCCACACATGCATCTGGCCTACCCGCAGGAAATGGAACAGATCGTCGTACGCAAGGCACAAAGGGTACGGGTGAAGACCTTCTGCGCGCTCCAGAATGCGAACCCGGTCTTCAACTTCGATAAACCGCAGCCAGGCACGCTGATCGATATCAGCACGGCCGGTGCCCAGATTCTGGGTGAGAAAATGCTCGCGGAGGTGGATGACGAGATCGTCCTGAAGTTCAGTTTCCGGCTCGGCGGCGTGGAAAAACTCATGGCGATTCCCGCCCGGGTACGGAGCGTGCAGGAAGAGATACGCGAGGACGGGCGCAGTGGTCACTACCATGGCCTGGAATTCCTCCCCGTGGAGGAAGACCAGGTCATCGCCCTTTATGGCTTTGTCTACGACCAGATGTTCAGGGCCATGAGTGACGATTGAACCTCGCGCGACCGATCAGGGTTACTTTGTCTTCTGTGCCAGGCTATCCAGGTAACGCTCCGCGTCCAGAGCCGCCATGCAGCCGGAACCGGCGGAGGTGACGGCTTGGCGGTAGACATGGTCGGCCACGTCGCCGGCGGCGAACACGCCTTCCACGCTGGTGGCGGTGGCGTTGCCGTCCAATCCGCTCTTCACCTTGATGTAGCCGTGCTGCATGTCCAGCTGGCCGGTGAACAGGTCGGTATTGGGCTTGTGGCCGATGGCAATGAATACGCCCATCACCTCGATGTCCTTGGTGGCATCACCCTTAGCACTCTTGAGACGCAGGCCGGTCACACCCGAGTCGTCACCCAGCACCTCGTCCAGCACATGGTTCCATTCGATGCTGACCTTGCCTTCCTTCTCTTTCTCGAACAGCCGGTCCTGTAGGATCTTTTCCGAGCGCAGGGCGTCGCGACGGTGCACCAGGGTGACATGGGAGGCGATGTTGGCCAGGTACAGGGCCTCCTCCACGGCGGTGTTGCCACCACCGATGACGGCCACCTTCTGATTGCGGTAGAAGAAACCATCGCAGGTGGCGCAGGCGGACACGCCCTTGCCCTTGAACGTTTCCTCGGAAGGCAGGCCCAGATACTGGGCCGAGGCGCCGGTGGCGATGATCAATGCATCGCAGCTGAATTCACCGGAGTCCCCCTTGAGCCGGAAGGGGCGTTGGCCGAGATCCACCTGGTTGATATGGTCGAAAATGATCTCGGTGTTGAAGCGGGCAGCGTGGTCGCGCATGTCATCCATCAGCGCCGGGCCCTGCAGACCCTCGACCCCGGCAGGCCAGTTTTCCACGTCGGTGGTGGTCATGAGCTGGCCGCCCTGTTCCAGGCCGGTGACCAGCACCGGATCCAGGTTGGCCCGGGCCGCGTAGATGGCGGCGGTATACCCGGCGGGGCCGGAACCCAGGATCAGCAGACGGCAGTGCTTGGCTTCGCTCATGTATAATGACTCCAGTGTTGGGTTCGGACAGGGCCGGAAGCGGCGTGGATCGCCAGGGAATACGGACTTTCCCGGGATGGACCGCCGGATCGTGAAAAATGCGGGCTTGGCTGAGTGGTGGGTGCCGGGCTCCAGTATCAGCCGCCGCTTATGGTACGGAATCACGGCGGGGGGGTAAAGCATCCCACTATGCCCGTCACGGCGCCTGCGTTCCCTGCTTGTATCAGGGAAAAATTCAAGTAGTATTCAGTTTTTAGCTAATAAACCTCAGCGACCTTATTACCTTGGCCCAAGCCCGACGCACCAAAGCGGACCTGCCCGCCCTCACGCACCATGTCAGCCGCGGCCTGCGCGAAGGCGCCCTGTTGATCCTGCTCGCCCTGGCGGTCTACCTGCTGGTGTCCCTGGTCAGCTATTCCCCCGCCGATCCCGGCTGGTCCCATCGTGGCGGGCCGGTGGAAATCGCCAATGCCGGTGGCGTGGTGGGGGCCTGGTTCGCCGATGTATTCCTGTACCTGTTTGGCTACCTGGCCTACCTGTTCCCGGTCATGGTGGGCTACAGCGGCTGGCTGGTGTTCCGCTGGAGCACCCCGGAAGGGGGCATCGACCTGCAGGTGCTGGCCGTTCGCTGGGTGGGGTTCCTGCTCACCGTGAGCGGCGGTTGTGGGCTTACCTCTTTGCATTTCAGCGTGGAGCCGGGCGTGTTGCCACTGGATGCCGGCGGCATCCTTGGGGATGTGGTAGGCAATGGCTTGGTCAGCCTGTTCAGTTTCACCGGCGCCACCCTGTTTCTCCTGGCCCTGTTCCTGGTGGGTGTCACCCTGTTCACGGGCCTGTCCTGGTTGGCGGTCATGGACCGCGTCGGCCGCCTGACCCTGGCCCTGGTATCGTACTTGCAGGAGGCCGCGGGGCGTTTGCGCATCCACCTGGAAGGTCAGCGTGCGCGCCGTGCCCGCGAGGAGACAGCCAAGGAAGTGCAGGAGAAGGCCGTCAAGCGCAAGCCGGTAAAAATCGAGCCGGTCATCAAGCAGGTGGAACCCAGTGCCCGTCCTGATCGCGAACGCCAGGTGATGCTGTTCGACCCACCGGCCAATTCCGAACTGCCACCCCTGTCGCTGCTGGAGCCGCCGCGCATGTCCGACAAGGGCTATTCCGAGGCGGCCCTGGAGGCCATGTCGAGACTGGTGGAAATGAAGCTGGCGGATTTCGGCATCGAGGTGGAAGTGGTGGCGGTGCAGCCGGGACCGGTGATCACCCGCTTCGAGCTGCAGCCGGGTATCGGCGTCAAGGTGAGCCAGATCAGCAACCTGGCCAAGGACCTGGCGCGCGCCCTGTCGGCCATCAGTGTGCGCGTGGTGGAGATCATCCCCGGCAAGTCGGTGGTGGGCCTGGAGATCCCCAACGAACATCGCGAGATCGTGTCCCTGAGTGAGATCCTCAACTCCCAGGACTACGACAAGGCCGGCTCACCGCTGACCCTGGGGCTGGGCAAGGACATCGGCGGCCTGCCGG
Source organism: Gammaproteobacteria bacterium (assembly GCA_035462005.1). Classification (GTDB taxonomy): domain Bacteria; phylum Pseudomonadota; class Gammaproteobacteria; order DSM-19610; family DSM-19610; genus JAIVHA01. The sequence goes on from DATHUT010000338.1 coordinate 10,544, forward strand.
TGGTGGTGGACCTCGGCAAGATGCCGCACCTGCTGGTGGCGGGCACCACCGGTTCCGGCAAGTCCGTGGCCGTGAATGCCATGATCCTCAGCCTGCTCTACAAGGCCCTGCCCAGCGACATCCGCATGATCATGATCGATCCCAAGATGCTGGAATTGTCGATCTACGAAGGTATCCCGCACCTGCTGACGCCGGTGGTCACGGATATGAAGGACGCCGCCAATGCCCTGCGCTGGTGCGTAGCGGAGATGGAACGGCGCTACAAACTGATGGCGGCCCTGGGGGTTCGCAACATTGCCAGTGCCAACAAGAAGATCCGCGAGGCGGAAGCGGCGGGCGTACCCCTGGCCGACCCGCTCTACAAGCCGGAAACCGCCCTCGATCCCACGGCGCCACCACCCACCCTGGAACCGCTGCCCTATATCGTGGTCGTAGTGGACGAGCTCGCCGACCTGATGATGGTGGTGGGCAAGAAGGTGGAGGAGCTGATCGCCCGACTGGCCCAGAAGGCGCGTGCGGCGGGTGTGCACCTGATCCTCGCCACCCAGCGGCCCTCGGTGGACGTGATCACCGGCCTGATCAAGGCCAATATCCCCACCCGCATCGCCTTCCAGGTGTCGTCCAAGGTGGACTCGCGCACCATCCTCGACCAGGGCGGTGCGGAACAGCTGCTGGGTCACGGTGACATGTTGTATTTGCCGCCGGGCTCCGGCCTGCCGATGCGCGTGCACGGTGCCTTCGTCGCCGACCAGGAAGTGCACCAGGTGGTGGACCACCTGAAGAAGACCTCCAGCCCCGATTATGTGGAGGAGATCCTGCAGGGCGCGGCCGAGGGCAGCGGGGATTTCGTCGGCATGGACGAGGGCAGCGATGCGGAGGCCGACCCGCTCTACGACCAGGCGGTGCGCGTGGTCACCGAGACCCGCCGCGCCTCCGTGTCCGGCGTGCAGCGGCGCCTGAAGATTGGCTACAACCGTGCCGCACGCATGGTCGAACAGATGGAAGCGAGCGGCCTCGTCGGGCCGTTGCAGTCCAACGGCAACCGCGAGGTGTTGGCGCCGCCGCCGCCCGATGCGGATTGAGTATTATTATTTCAACCACAATGACGCCAAGATCGCTAAGGACGCCAAGAGCGCCAAGAAAACCAATTTTGAATTCAGGAAGCCCTGATCAATGTCCTGCCCGTCATTCCCGCGAAGGCGGGAATCCATGTTTCTGAAATACCTGGATGCCCGCCTACGCGGGCATGACAGATAAATCAGGGCTTCCTTAATTTCCTTGGCGCTCTTGGCGTCCTTGGCGTCTTAATGGTTTAAATGTTCTTTTCTTCAGGTATCCATCCATGCCCATGCCTACACTCCTGCTTCTGCTTCTGCTGCCTGCCTCCATGGCCCTGGCGGCACCTTCCTCGGACACCGCACG
>DATHUT010000339.1:0-4458 GCA_035462005.1 Gammaproteobacteria bacterium
GATCATCCTGCTATTGGTTTTTTATTTCATTCTCTTGCCGATCGGGCTTTTGACTCAATTACTGATTAAAGATCCCATGGCTCGTAGACTGGATGCTTCAGCTACAACTTATCGCGTCGCCAGTGCAAGAGTTCCGGCTGATCGTTTGGAGAAACCGTTCTGATGTGGGATTTAATCAAGGATTTGTGGGGCTTCATGCGTGAGCGAAAAAAATTCTGGCTGGCCCCGATTATCATAGTGTTGTTGTTACTGGGCGCTCTCATTGTTTTTGCGCAGGGGTCTGCCGTGGCGCCATTTATATACACTTTGTTCTGAAAAGGGGTGCTTGCAAGGCGGCTTCTGAATCATTATCATTCGTCTCTTGCAGGCGCGTAGCTCAGTTGGTTAGAGCACCACCTTGACATGGTGGGGGTCGGAAGTTCGAGTCTTCTCGCGCCTACCAAATTCTCTATAAGATTCAATCGCATATGGCCCTTTGTGGGCCATAAGCCATTTCCCCGATAGCCGGCCTTCACTGTCCACTTGGTGACACGCAGGGCAGGGAACTGCCTGGCTGTTTCCAATGCGAGTACCCGTTCCGGACCTCGGCTAGACTTGCAGCGTACGCAGGGCGGTTCTGCCAGGTCGCTCGACACGGATCGACATCGAGGGTGAGTGCCATGCGTTGGCGCGGACAGCGGCAGAGCAAGAACATCGAAGACCGGCGCGGCATGGCCGCACCCCGCGGCGCTGGTGCAGCCAGGGGCGGACTGCTGCGGCTGTTGCCGGTGGCGTACCGCTTCCTCGGCTTCAAGGGCACCGCGATCGTCGTGCTGGTCATTGGCGCCTACCTCCTGTTTACCGGCAACCTCGGCATCCTGACCGGCAGCGACGGCCTGACCGGCCAGGGCGAACCCGCGCAAAGCGAACTGGTGGTGGAAAGCGCCGAGGAACAGGAACTGGTCGATTTCGTGTCGATCGTGCTGGCCGATACCGAGGAAACCTGGCACGAACTGTTCCGGCAGGCGGGCGGCACCTACCAGGAGCCGACCCTGGTGCTGTTCCGCGGCGCGGTCAGCTCCGCCTGCGGGCTGGGGCAGGCGGCGATGGGCCCGTTCTATTGCCCGGGCGACCACAAGCTCTACATCGACCTCAGCTTCTACAGCGACCTCAAGCACCGCTTCAAGGCGCCGGGCGATTTCGCCCAGGCCTACGTGATCGCGCACGAAGTCGGCCATCACGTGCAGACCTTGCTCGGCATCTCGCAGAAGGTCCAGGACGCGCGGCGCCGCGCCAGCGAGACCGAGGCCAACCAGCTCTCCGTGCGCCTCGAACTGCAGGCCGATTGTTTCGCCGGCGTGTGGGCGCATCATGCCCATCGTTCCCGCCAGCTGCTGGAGGAGGGCGATGTTGAGGAGGGCCTGACCGCCGCCAGTGCAATCGGCGACGATCGCCTGCAGAAGCAGGGCCAGGGTTACGTCAGCCCCGATTCCTTCACGCACGGCAGCTCCGCGCAGCGCGTGAAATGGTTCCGAACTGGCCTGGAGCGGGGCGAGATGAGCACCTGCGACACCTTTTCGGTGGCGACGCCCTAGACGTATTATCTCCGCAGCACCCTCCGGCAGTATGGCGATCAGGATTTCGCCACCCACTGATCGCCACGTTTCTCGTATTTGTTCTTGACCGCGGACCAGGCTACCTTGTGTGCCACCGTTTCGCGATCATCGTCCCCGGCGCGGTCCGCGGGGGACTTGTATTGATCCCAAGCGTTGTTGAAAGCCGCCAGGTAGATCTCCTGGGCATGTTTGGGCAGATTGTTCTTTACGTTGTCCGGCAATTCGGTCAGTTTGTCGTAGGGCATGGAGACCTCCAGCGTGATCTGGTGTTTTTAGGGAGCATCTGATCAATCCGTCATGCCGGCGTATCAACCCGTCATTCCGGCGTATGCCGGAATCCATGTGGTTGAATTCCTTGGATCCCGGCATGCGCCGGGATGACGGAAAGAGAATTGATCAGAGGTTCCTTAAGGTATAGTTCACGCTTGGTGCAGCGCTGAATGAGGTTTATGCAATGAGTTGGTGGGGCAAGATTATCGGTGGCACCTTTGGATTCATGGCCGGAGGGCCGTTGGGTGCGCTGTTGGGCGCGGCCCTGGGACATCAGTTTGATAATGGCCTGAAGCAGTTTGGCGCATTGCCTCCAGGTGAGACCGAACGCACGCAGACCGCTTTCTTTGCCGCCTCTTTTTCTGTCATGGGGCATGTGGCCAAGGCCGATGGCCACGTAAGCCGGGACGAGATCGAGCTTGCCCGCCAGGTGATGTCGCAGATGCAGCTCAATGAGCAGCAGCGGCGCCTTGCCATCAATCTCTTCAATGAAGGCAAGGCCGCGGATTTCCCCCTCGATGCGGTGCTCGCGCAACTGCGCCAGGAGTGTCACCGGCGCGCCACCCTGCTGCAGATGTTTCTGGAAATCCAGATCCACGCCGCCTATGCGGATGGCGAGTTGCACCCCGAAGAGAAGCGGCTGTTGCTCCACGTCTTCGAACGGCTGGGCTTTTCCGCTGCAGAGTTCGCACACCTGGAAGCGCTGGTGCAGGGGGCGCGTCATTTTGGAGGCGGTCGTGCCGAGACTACCCCGCGTCCGGACCGCTTGCAGGAGGCCTACGCCATCCTCGGCGTCGCGGCGGAGGCCGACGATGCCGAGGTCAAACGTACCTACCGTCGCCTGATGAACCAGCACCATCCGGACAAACTGGTATCCAAGGGCTTGCCCGAAGAGATGGTCAAGCTGGCGACGGACAAGACCATCGAGATCAAGGCGGCCTACGAGATGGTGAAAAAGGACCGGGGCATGCGCTGACGGGTGCGCCAGGCCCGGCCGCGGGCCGGGTTGGGTTTGACGGCCTTCCGAGGTCTGTGTACCATTCGCACTCCTTCCTGTAAGTGTTTGATTTACAGAACGGGGACGGCTTTGAAATCTGCCCCGGCCTTAACTATTGTTTTGTTGTTCATGTGGCCCCTCGTATCGGTCACCACTGGAGAGATGTGAATGCCCATCATTACCCTTCCCGACGGCAACCAGCGCCAGTTCGACCACCCTGTAACCGTACATGATGTCGCCGCCGCCATCGGTCCCGGCCTGGCCAAGGCCGCCCTGGCCGGCAAGGTGGATGACCGCCTGGTGGACACCAGTCATGTCATCGACCGCGATGCACGCCTGGCCATCGTCACCGCCCGGGACGAGGAAGCCCTGGAGCTGCTGCGCCATGATGCCGCCCATGTGATGGCCCAGGCGGTGCAGGAGCTGTACCCGGGCACCCAGGTCACCATCGGCCCGGCCATCGAGAACGGCTTCTACTACGACTTCGCCCGTGACGAGCCTTTCACCCCCGATGACCTGCAGGCCATCGAGAAGCGCATGCACGAGATCGTAAAGCGCGACCTGCCCCTGCAGCGCGAGGTACTGAGTCGCGAAGAAGCGATCAAGACCTTCGGTGAGCTGGGCGAGACCTACAAGGTCGAGCTCATCGAGGCCATCCCGGAACGGGAGGACATCTCCATCTATCGCCAGGGCGACTGGTTCGACGTCTGCCGCGGCCCGCACCTGCCCAGCACCGGCAAGCTCGGCAAGGGCTTCAAGCTCATGAAGCTGGCCGGTGCCTACTGGCGCGGCGATTCCAGCAAGGAAATGCTGCAGCGCATCTACGGCACCGCCTGGCGCGACAAGAAGGAACTGCAGGACTACCTGCACCGCCTGGAAGAGGCCGAGAAGCGCGACCACCGCAAGCTGGGCAAGGCCATGGGTCTGTTTCATACCCAGGAAGAAGCGCCGGGGATGGTGTTCTGGCACGACAACGGCTGGAAGATCTACCTGGAGATCCAGCACTACATCCGCGCCCAGTTGCGCCGCCACGGCTATGAAGAAGTCCACACCCCGCAGGTGCTGGACCGCAGCCTGTGGGAGAAGTCCGGCCACTGGGAGAAGTTCCAGGACATGATGTTCACCACCCATTCCGAACACCGGGACTATGCGGTGAAACCCATGAACTGCCCGGCCCACATCCAGATCTTCAACCAGGGCCTGAAGAGCTACCGCGACCTGCCCTTGCGCCTGGCGGAGTTCGGCTCCTGCCACCGCAACGAACCCTCCGGCACCCTGCACGGCCTGATGCGGGTGCGCAACTTCGTGCAGGACGATGCGCACATCTTCTGCACCGAGGCGCAGATCCTGGACGAGGTGTCGGCCTTCATCGACCTGCTCTACGAGGTGTACGCTGACTTCGGTTTCGAGGAGGTCATCGTCAAGCTGTCCACCCGCCCCGAACAGCGGGTGGGCGAGGACCACCTCTGGGACCAGGCCGAGAAGGCACTGGAAGATGCCCTCAACCACAAGGGGCTGGCCTGGGAGCTGCAGCCGGGCGAGGGGGCCTTCTACGGCCCCAAGATCGAGTTTTCCCTCAAGGACTGCCTGTCCCGG
>DATHUT010000340.1:0-3847 GCA_035462005.1 Gammaproteobacteria bacterium
GTAATCAATGAGCGACGTTTCCCGGCAGCACAGGTACGCGGAGTCGCCTCCCGTGGCAGCGAAGTCCCTTCCCGTCAAAAGTTTGACGAAAGCTGAAATCCCCGCGTCAAGTACCCCTTTTACCGCCTAAAGTTTCCCTGGTCGCAACCGCTAACCCGGGCATTCCAGGGGGCGACAGCGCTCCCTGTCCGCATCCCTTGCGATGCTCCAAGCGACCCGGGAGAACCGTCCGATGAAGGATACCGCCGCCATCCTCGCCACCTGCCCCACCGCCATGCTGGTGGTGGATACCCAGGGGCAAGTCCAGGCCCACAACCCGGCCCTGCTCGCCCTGACCGGCCTGTCCGCCGGTGACCTGGCAGGCCCCGCGCTCGCCGGGCTGCGCGCCCTCGACGGCGACGCGCTGTGGACCCGCCCCGATAGCCAGACCCTGCACCTGCGGGTCCTGCACAGCCCGCTGGAAGACGGTGGCGAAACGCTCTGGATCGAGGATCTCAGCGAATTGCAGGGTCTGCGCGAAGAATTGCGCGCCCAGTCCCTCACCGATGCGCACACGGGCCTGTTCAATACCCGTGGCGTGACCCTGGCCCTGGAACCCCAGGTGGCGCGCTCGCGGCGCTACAACAGCCCCATGGCGGTCATCATGATGGAAGCCGGCGCCGAGCCGGCCTCCGCCGACACCCAGCGGGTGGTGGCGCGACTGCTCAAGGATCAGCTGCGATGGGCCGATATCATCGGCTGTAGCGAGCAGGGTGAATTCATCCTGGTCCTGCCTGAAACCAGTCGCGATGACGCCCTCAAGCTGGCGGACAAGCTCTCGGCACACCTGCGCGGTCCCGACAGCGAATCCGTACCCGAAGTTTGGCCCTGTTACGGGGTGACCGAGTGGCGCAAGAGTGACAGCGCCACCACCCTGCTGCAGCGTGCCGCATCGGCCCTGCAACAGGCACGCGACGCGCAACAGGGCATGGCCGTGGCCCTGTAACCACAACAACGCCGGGCACTACCGGCCATCGGAAAAGCAGCATCGACCCACGCATGGCATCGCCCAAAACCGACAGCGCCCCGGCCACCCTGCCTCCCAGCGAGGACGAGCTGCCTATCGACGCCCTCGAGATCCGGGCCGTCAAGCGCCGCTTCCTCGCCCTCAACCAGGACCGGATGCGGCGCGTGCAGGAGGCCATGCGCGAGCGGCAGCGGGATTTCCTCGATCTGCTGCCCCTGCTCTACCATATCAACCACCCCATGCTGCCGGGCTTCATCTCCACCAGCACCCCCTGCGGCGTCTCCGACTTCACACCTGGCAAACGCAACATCGACGCAGGCCGGCGCCTGGCGCAAAGTTTCAGCTACCAACGTCGCGCCCTGCCGCGTTATGACATCCTCGCCATCTACATGATGGGCAGCAGCGGCACCATAGCCTATTCAGAAAAGAGCGACTTCGACATCTGGATCTGTCACCGCCCGGAGCTGGACAGCGCCGGCCGCGAGGCCCTGCGCGCCAAGGCCGACGGCATCGAGTCCTGGGCCGAATCCCTGGGCCTGGAAGTGCACTTCTTCATCATGGATGACGCCAGCTTCCGGGAACGGCGCCATGACGACCTGTCCACGGAAAGCAGCGGCAGTTCCCAGCATACCCTGCTGCTGGACGAGTTCTATCGCACCGGCCTGCTGGTGTGCGGCCGCTTTCCGGTCTGGTGGCTGGTGCCGCCGGAATACGAGAAGCAGTACGACGCCTATGTGAGCAAACTCCTGACGCGGCGCTTCGTGCGCCCCGACGACGTGCTGGACTTCGGCGGCGTGGCGGAACTGCCCGCCGGGGAATTCTTCGGCGCCACCCTGTGGCAGCTCTACAAGGCCGTGGATTCCCCCTACAAGTCGATACTCAAGATCCTGCTCATGGAGTCCTATGCCAGCGAGTATCCCAATGTGAATTTCCTTTGCGTGCGATTCAAGCAGGAAATCCATCAGGATGCCCCCAGCCTGGATCGCCTGGATCCCTACGTGCTGATGCTCAATGGCGTGGAGGAATACCTGCTCGATCGCGCGGAACACGAACGCCTGGAACTGGCGCGCCGCTGTTTCTATATCAAGGTCAACGAACCCATGAGCGAAAAGGATCGGCCGCTCACCATGACCTGGCGCCGCGAAGCCATGCGCGAAATGGTCGATGCCTGGGGCTGGTCGCCGGCCAAGCTCGCCGAGCTGGATGCCCGGGAATCCTGGAAGTACCACCGGGTCAACGAGGAACGGCGCACCCTGGTGGAAGAACTCACCTGCAGCTACCGCGCCCTGTCGCGCTTCGGGCGCGAGCACCAGGACGAGATGGTGATCGACCCCGCGGACATGAACCTGCTGGGGCGCAAGCTCTACGTGGCCTTCGAGCGCAAGGCCGGCAAGGTGGAATTCGTCAACCCCGGCATCTCCCGTGACCTGTCCGAGGAGCGCCTGGCGATCGTCCAGGGCAAGGCGCAGGACCAGACCGTGTGGAGCCTGTACCAGGGTGCCAGCGAACAGGAGATGACCGGCAAACCCCTCAAGCGCAGCCACAACCTCGTTGACCTGCTGGCCTGGGCCTATTTCAATGGCCTCATCAATCCCAATGGCACCCTGGTGAGCGCGTTTCCGCCCAATGGGGACCTGAATTCCTGGGAGCTGGGCTGCGTAATCGATGTCCTGCAGCAGAGCTTTCCGCGTGGCCTGCTGCGCGAGAACAATATGGAGGCGTTGGGCAAGCCGGCGCTCACCAAACGCACCGCCCTGATCGTCAACCTGGCGCGCGACCCCATGGGCCATCTCACCCGCCAGGGCAAACAGCTGGTCAGCGAGCGCATCGACCCGCTCAGCTTCGGGGCCGCGGCCGAAAGCCTGGCCGTGACCTTCGACCAGATCCTGGTCAGCAGCTGGCACGAGGTGTTGACCTTCCGTCATGCCGGCGAGACCGGGCTCATGGACTGCCTCACCGAATACCTGGCCTGGCATCCCATCTCCAGTGACACCGTACCGGCCCATGTGGACTGCTCCAGTTTTTCCTCCACCCGCGGACCCTTCATCGCCCGGCGCGTGGAAGAGGTGTTCAACAGCGTGATCCGCTGTTTCTACCAGGAGGAATGGAAGGAAACCGCCCGCTACGCGGTGCGGGTGGGGCAGCATTTCTACGTACTGCAGGCGGAGAACGATGTACCGCGCTATGAGCGCCTGGACAGTTATGGCGCCCTGATCCAGTATCTCTCACGTCCCCAGGAACAGTTCAGCCCCGTGCGCCTGGACAGCTGGTTACTCACAGATACCCCGCTGCCGAAGTTGTACAGCGTGAATCGCCCCGGGGTGGTGCAGCTTTTCTACCAGGTGCAGGGCAGCCGTGCCCAGGTGCATGTGCTGGATGAGAAGGGTTCCCTGTTCACCCAGAAGGTGGCCTTCCACGACGGCCTGACCTTGCTTACCCAGTTCCAGCGCTTTTTCGAGTCGGTGCATTACCGCCGCGACAGTCAGCTGGAGGAACCCGGCCATAGCGCCAGCGAATGCATGGTGGAGTACTACCAGGTGTCACGCGACTCCCTGGGGGATTACCACCTGGAAGAGCAGAACATCAATCCCTACCGCCAGTCGCGTAACTATTTCGGCATCCAGGTACTGGGTGACCTGCTGGAGAACAACCGCACCCTGTTCACCATGTATTGTGGTGACCGGGAATTCTCCACCCTGGAGCATGGCGAACGGCTGTTCGAGGAAGTGGCGCGCCACGTGGTCAGCCAGCGCGCCAGCGGCGCCGCCTATCCCATCTACATCACCGACATCGACCTGTCGCGCAACCTGCTCGGTGCCGAGGCCGGCAGCGGCCTGCAGA
>DATHUT010000341.1:0-6369 GCA_035462005.1 Gammaproteobacteria bacterium
ACCGGCAAGATCGGCGACGGCAAGATCTTTGTTTTCGAACTGCAGGAAGCCATTCGTATCCGTACCGGCGAGACCGGACCGGAAGCACTCTGATCCATACCATTGTCCGTTACGGAGGGTTAATACTGTGGAACAAGTAACGCAACTATCGTACGCACTGGATACCTTTTACTTCCTCATGGCGGGGGCGCTCGTCATGTGGATGGCGGCCGGCTTCTCCATGCTGGAGGCCGGCCTGGTGCGCGCCAAGAACACAGCGGAGATTCTCACCAAGAACATCTCCCTGTTCGCCATCGCCAGCATCATGTACATGCTGGTGGGTTACAACATCATGTACCCGGGTGAAGGGGTGAACGGCTTCTGGTCGGGCATCAGCTTCCTGTTGGGCGCTGATAATACCGTGGAAGACGTGTTGGCCAGCGAGGGTGATATCTACTACTCGGGCATGGCCGACTTCTTCTTCCAGGTGGTGTTCGTCGCCACCGCCATGTCCATCGTCTCCGGTGCCGTGGCGGAACGCATGAAGCTGTGGGCCTTCCTGGCCTTCGCCGTGGTCATGACCGGGTTCATCTACCCCTTGCAGGGCTACTGGTCCTGGGGTGGCGGCTTCCTGAGCGAGGCCGGCTTCAGCGACTTCGCCGGCTCCGGCATCGTGCATCTGTGCGGCGCGACCGCCGCCCTGGCCGGGGTACTGCTGCTCGGCGCGCGTAAGGGCAAGTACGGCCCCAACGGCGAGGTCAACCCCATCCCCGGCGCCAACATGCCGCTGGCCACCCTGGGTACCTTCATCCTGTGGCTGGGCTGGTTCGGCTTCAACGGTGGTTCGCAGCTGATCGTATCCACCATCGAGGATGCCAACGCCGTGGCCATGGTGTTCGTCAATACCAACCTGGCGGCTGCCGGTGGCGTGGTCGCGGCCATGATCACCGCCCGGCTGATGTTCGGCAAGACCGACCTGACCATGACGCTGAACGGCGCCCTGGCCGGCCTGGTGGCCATCACCGCCGCCCCCCTGACACCGTCGCCGCTGCTGGCCGCGATCGTCGGCGCCATCGGTGGCGTGCTGGTGGTGTTCTCCATCCTGACCCTGGACAAGATGAAGATCGACGATCCCGTCGGCGCCATCTCCGTACACGGTGTGGTGGGTATCTGGGGCCTGCTGGCGGTATTGCTGTCCAATGATGAGGCCACCCTCATGGGCCAGCTCACCGGCCTGGCCGCCATCTTCCTGTGGACCTTCGTGGTAAGTCTGATTGTCTGGGGCATCCTCAAGGCGGTGATGGGTATCCGGGTCACCGAGGAGGAAGAGTACGAGGGCGTGGACCTGGTGGAGTGCGGCCTGGAGGCCTACCCGGAATTCACCGGCTCGCACGGTTCCGGTCGCTGATACAGAAGGAGTTTGTCGTTACCTTGCGGGCGCCTCGGCGCCCGCTTTTTTTTGCCTAGAGTTTTTCGTGGGTGCCGTCGCAGAAAGGTGGACCAGCGGTGTGCTTGCAACCACACAGGTGATACTTGTCTTTTTTCGTTATCTCGAATTTCAGCGGTTGGAAATCCGTATTCTTGTGGGAACCGTCGCAGAAGGGCTGGGTCTGGGAACGACCACAGGCACACCACCAATAGGCACCGGGTTCCAACTCCACTTCGTAAGGTCCTTTTTGCGCGATGACCGGGTCTGTCATAATGTTCCCTCGTTGTATCCATCAATGGTGCGCGCAACATACCCCAGCCAGTGCCGGCGGGTAAAGAATCACCAGTAGCCACGAGGAAATACCCCTGTCCCTGCTCAGCCTCCATCAGCTCGCCCGCCCGGGACTGGACCCCGTCAGCCTGTCCGTCGAGCCTGGCCAGCGGGTGATGATCAGCGGCGGTTCCGGGGCTGGCAAGACCCTGCTATTACGTGCCATCGCCGACCTCGATCCCCACCAGGGCGAACTGCGGCTGGAAGACGTGCCCAGCCAAGACATGCCCGGTACCCGCTGGCGTGCCCAGGTCTGCTATGTGCCCTCGGAAAGCCAGTGGTGGGGCGAACGGGTTGCGGAACACTTCGCGACGGCGGCGCCGGAACTGTGCCAGTCCCTGGGTTTTCCCCCGGACGTCCTGGAGTGGACGGTGCGACGTCTGTCCAGCGGCGAGCGCCAGCGCCTGGCCCTCGCCCGCGCCCTGGCATTGCGCCCCCGGGTGCTGTTGCTGGACGAACCCACCGCCAATCTCGATCCCGACAACACGGCACGTGTCGAGCAGCTGGTGTGCGATTACTGCAAGGAAGAGAACGCTGCCGTGCTGTGGGTGAGCCATGACACCGAGCAGCGGCGGCGGCTGGCACAGCGACAGTGGATCATCGAGGCGGGACGGGTGCGGGAAGAGAACCCAGCCACTCCATGAAGGCATTGCCCGGCATCGGCCTGGCGAAGTGATATCCCTGCAGGTAATCGACACCCAATTCGCGCAGAATCTCCGCGGCCCGCGCATCCTCCACACCCTCGGCGACGGTTTTCATCCCCAGTGCGCTGGCAATGTGCACGATGGCCTGTACCAGGCTGAGGCCGGTGGGTTCACCGATGCGACGCACGAAGGAAATGTCGATCTTGAGGTCGTCTGCGTGGATTTCATGTAATTGCGACAGGGAGGAATAACCGGTTCCGAAATCGTCGATGGCAATCCGGAAACCGGCGGCCTTGAGTTCGTGCAGGCGCTCGGCGGAATGTTCCACATCGAGCAGGGCCAGGCTTTCGGTGACTTCCCAGGTGATATCGCCGGGCTGCAATCCGCGCCGCTGTACTTCCGCGAGGGCCTGTTCCGTGAAGGAGGGAATGAATAACTGACGCTTGGACACATTGACCGAGAAGCGCATGTTCCAGCCCGCCTCACGGCATTGCACCAGTTTATCCAGGCTCGCCAGCCAGACCTGCTGGCCCAGTTCCCGAATCAGGCCAATATTTTCCGCCATGGGAATGAAGGTGGTGGGCGGGATCCAGCCCAATCCGCCATCCTGCCAGCGCGCCAATACCTCCACGCTCACACAGGTGCCGGTGCGGGCGCACACGATGGGCTGAAACCAGGCCTGTATCTCCCCGGCATTAATGGCGCTCGCCAGTCGGTTCTGGATATAGAGTTCCTTACGGCCAATGCCCTTGGAACTCATGTCACCGAAGAAGCACGCCTGGTTGCGCCCCTGCTCCTTGGCATGGAACATGGCGCGGTCCGCCTGTGAAAACAGCACCTCCCCGTTATCGGAATCGTCGGGATATATCGCGGCCCCCAGGCTGAAGGTGATACGCATCTCGGCACCATCGAGCAGGATAGGCTGCTCGATCACGGAGCAGAGCTTGTGCGTGACCTCGCGAATGTCCGCCTCGGTATGCATACCCGGCAGCAACAGCACAAACTCGTCGCCACCCCAGCGCGCCAGGGTATCACCGGCGCGCAGTTCTCTGCGCAGTCGCTCGGCGAAGGCCACCAATAGCCGGTCACCCGCCTTGTGCCCGAGGGTGTCATTCACATTCTTGAAGTGGTCGATATCAATGAAGCAGACACAGACCTTGTCACCGGTACGGCTGGCCATGCGCAAGGCAACCTTGATGCGATCCTCCAGCAAGACCCGGTTCGGAAGTTCGGTCAGGGCATCATGAAGTGCCATGTGGCTGATCTGCTTTTCGTGCAGGTAGGATTGGGTGATATCGCGCAACACGCCACGGATATAGGCCATCTCACCCTTTTCGTCCCGGAAGCCTACGAAGCGGCACTCGATCCACGCCTGCTGCCCCGGCCGTTCCTCGGTAAGCCGGATCCTGAACAGGAGATTCTGTTTTTCGCCCGAACGCATCAGGCTGCACTGGCCGTTCAGCGCCTCGGCATCGTCCGCGTGAATGAATTCACTCAGGTTGCGCCCCACCACATCGTCGCTGTGGACCAGCTTGTTCCAGCCGGGACTGGCGCGCAGGATCAATCCGTCGCAATTGAGTTCCAGGACGGCCTCTTCCAGTAAGGCCAGGGTCTCCAGGTAGACCGCCTGCTCACGTTCACGGGCATCCACCGCTTGGGCCAGCTGGGTGATGGCATTGGCCACGACACTGATTTCATCGGGGCGTTCGCGCGCGGCCCGCAGGTGAGCTTCGACCTTGGCGGGCGGCTGCTGTTCGGTATACGCGTCCAGCGCGGAATCGAGGGATTCCAGGCGTCGCACGGTGAAGGTCAGCCAACGCCCCAGCGCCAGCCATAACAACAAGGTGATGAACAGTCCCGCACCCAGCAGCCAGTAGACGAATTCCGTGAAGGGCAGCAGGTCTTTGGATTCCCGGAAGGCCAGCAGCAAGGGACGCTGTTTGTCGTCCCCAGGCCAGCTGACCCGTGCCTGCACCAATCTCTGTCCATCCGACTCCACCACCTGTTGTGGATCATCGGCCAGGCTGTCGGGATATTCTTCATGGGATCGCGCCACGATCCGTTCCCGCCAACTCGCCAGCAACGCCACATCCGGTATGACCAGCGCCTTCATGGCCGCGTTGTCCAGGGGTTTGAACAGCACCAGTATGCCTTGCCCTTCGACGCCCAACCACAGGGGTTCATGCAGGACCCGGTACAGCTCACCCAGGTCGGCATCGAAATACCAGTCATTGCCCTGCAGATCGTCCGGGGCAAAGGTATGGGCGATGGCCCCGTAGCGAAACAGGATCTCGCCGCCGCGATTGACAATCAGCAGGGTGGGAAAATCGACAAAGATTCGCTGGGCATTGAGGAAAGCCGTCAGCTTGTGCCATCGCAGGTCATTCTGTTGTTCCAGGATACGCGCGAACTCCAGCTGCGACTTCAGCCGTGCAGCACCGTTCATCCAGGTGTATTCGAAGCGAGCCAGCTGATCGCGGTAATAATTTCCAAGAGTGGCATGGCGCAGATTGATTTCCCGCTCGCGGAACACCTCGTAGCCATATACGCCGAACCCCACCACGCCCAGGGTGGCAATGAGCATGACGAACAGAATGTGTTCGATGGCCTGTCCGCGCAGCGTCAACAGTTTGGTACGTACGCGGCGCCACCATTTTGTCATTGATTCAGTCGACCTTTACCCAACGGTCATCAATGAGCGTGCGGATATCGGCATTGTCCGGCATGCGGATGCCCACCGCGCGCATGAACTCACGGGTCGATTCGATCTCCTGCTGGGAAAAGTCGCCATCACTACTGTAGGGCGTAGGCAGGCGTGCCAGGGCTTCCACGATATCGGCTCGCTGCTCGGCGTCTTCGATCCGTAACCGGCTGACGATTTCCTCCGGTGTCGCTTTACTGGCCCAGTTCAATGCGCGACTCAGCATACGGGCCATGGCCTTGACCGAGTCAGGATGGGCGGCAACACGGGCCGGTGTCGTCACGATCACGGCCCGCAGGTGATCGCGACCCGCCACTCGCACCGGGTTGAGGGGGTCATTGAGGCTTGCCAACAGGTGGCCGAGGCCCTTGCGCACCAGGCTGGCCGAGTAGGGTTCCTCGCAAAATACCGCATCCACGGTCTTTCCGGCCATGGCCCCATAGACACCGTCGTAGGTCTGGGTAATCGGGGCCCAACGCAGCTCGTCACGGCTCACCCCGTGGGCGGCCACCCACATCTCCGCCACCATCTGCAAGTAGGTCTTGGTGGTGGCGCTGCCCACCGGCACTCCCAGGGTGTGTCCGCGCAGGTCCCCGATGGTCTGGATGCGTTCCGCCAGATCCGCCCGGACGATGATCGCATAGGGCGGCGCGCCACTGCTGAGACGCCCGATGGCGACCACGTCCCGTCCCTGCTCGAGGAATTTCGGCAATACCGGAAATCCGGTACCACAAAAATCTGCATTGCCCGCCAGCATGTCTTCCAGGGCGATCACGCCGGTGGGGTGGTAGCGGATACCCAGCCTGAAGCCCAACTCCCGGTCGATTCCCAGTACCGGGATCAGTTCGATGGGAAAAAAGGGCATCAGCAGGGGGCCGGGGATGTTGATGCGGATGGTCTGCGTCTCGGAAAAGGCCCGTGCCGGACCCGCCAGCGCACAGGCCGCCGCCATGGCTTTCAGGATGGTCCGGCGGGACAGGCAGTGGATGGAGTTCGTGGGCGGTCGCTTGCTCATTTATAAGAGCATGGCAGTGCCCAACGGCAAGATCAAGCCAGTGACCCGCAGCCGGCCTGCCCGTGTGTTACGGCGCGATTGTCTGGGCTATGATTGGCCCCCCTGGAGCATGACTTCACCATACGGGCGCGGGAGCCTCATGATCCACCTCAGCAATCTCGATCTCGCCGTCGCCGCCTTGCTGGTGCTGGCGCTGGCCTTTTTCGCCGGCCGCCACCACGGTCCGCTGGGCAAGCAGATCCTCATCGCCGGCATCCGCACCACCGTCCAG
>DATHUT010000342.1:0-3128 GCA_035462005.1 Gammaproteobacteria bacterium
AGTCGGCGAATGCCTCCACCCGACGCAGGAATTCCGGTTCACTGATGCCGCCGGATTCGCCAGCCTCGAGGGAATAATCGATACGGTAGATACCTGTCAGATGCGCGGTCGTGAAATCCGTGGCCTGGCGGAATGTCACGCTTTCGTCGAAATACTTCACGAATTCATCGTTGAGCTGGTTGCGCGGGATCATGGCCACCAGCAGCAGCACCAGCAGCCCCATGCCCCACAGCAGTGTGCGCCGCCAGGCAATGACGAACTCCGCCACCCGATCCATGGCCCGATGTGACAGGCTGGTGCCCACCTTCACCCGTACCGGCAATACCATCATCAGCGCCGGCAACAACACGATAGAGTAGAAAAAACCCGCCACTACGCCCATGGACACGATATTACCCAGGTCGCGGAAGGGCGGTGCATCACTGAAATTCATGCTCAGAAAACCGATGGCCGTGGTGAGATTGGTGATGAACACTGGTGCCAGGTTCACTCGCAGGCTTTCCACCATGGCCTTGGCCTTGGCATCACCGCGACGCATGCCATGCAGGAAGCTCACCAGGATATGGATGCAATTGGCAACCGTCAGGGTCAGGATCATGGTGGGTGCAGCCGAGGACGGTGGCGTCAGGCGGATGCCCAACCAGCCGGTCAGGCCCAGCGCTGTGATAATAGTGATGAAAACGATCAGCATGCTGACCAGGGCGCCGGCGAAGGAGCGCAGCAGCAGGACCATGACCACCGTCACCAGCAGGAACATGACCGGCACAAGGCGTTGCATGTCCAGGGCGCTGTTTTCCGAGAAGGCGTTGTTGAGCATGACGATGCCGGTGAGATGGATTTCGATCTCGGGATAACGCTCCCGCATCTCGTCCACCAGCGCCCGGGAGAATTCCACCACCTCGGGGGTTTCCTGCATCTCGTTCACGCCCGGCAGCTGTACCGTGACATTGACACCTGTGACATCGGCCTGTTCAGAAACGATGCTGTGCACCAGCAGGGGCTCGCGCAGGGCAATCTCCCGTATCCGCCTCAAATCCACCGGATCGAGATCCAGTGCGTCTTCCACCAGATCCTCGACGATGAGATCGTCCTCTTCGCCACGGGTGTGCTGGAAATTGCTCAGGGAATCGACACGGATGGAATATGGGATCTGCCAGGCGCGCTCGGTGAGATATTCCACCGCAGCTAGGGTGTGTGGCGTGAACACCTGTCCGTCCCGGGGTGCCAGCACGAACAGCACATTGTCGGTCTTGGTATAGATATTCTGCAGGGCCTCGAAGGCCTGCAGCTGGGGATTTTCCTTGCTGAAGAACACCCGGTAATCAGCGCTGAAGCTGATGAAGCGGGCGCCATAACCGGTCGCCAGCACCGCGATGATGGATAGCAGGATGGCCGCCACCCGCCAGCGGATCAGCCACTCCCCAAAGGATTTTGTCATTTTATTGTTGCTCGTTCTTCCGCGTTTGCACGTTCAATGTGTCTTCGAAATGCCGAGGTGCCTCCCTGTAGGAGCGGCCTTTGGCCGCGAACGAGCCATTTCTCGATTCGCGGCAAAGGCCGCTACTACGGAAACAGGAAATCCCGGTGGACCATTCAGGTACGCAGACTGTCCAGGTATTCCACCAGGCTCGTGGTGCAGACCTGCAGGCGCTCCAGGCTCTGGGCATTCTTGGCCATGCCGATACAGCCTTCAACGGCCGCGATCACGAAGGTCGCGGCACGCTCGCTGTCCAGCTCCTGACGCACCGTGCCATGGCGCTTGCCCGCTTCCAGTGCCTCCACCAGGCAGCGGCTCCAGGTCTGGAACACCCGGTCGATGCGAATGCGGAAACCTTCATCCAGGGGCGACATTTCCTGCGCCAGGTTATTGAGGGGGCAGCCCTGGGTCACGGCCTCGAAGGGTCCATTGCCTCGGGCCAGGTTCGTGATCAATTGGATGATGGCGCCAATGGGATCCCGGCTGTCCTGCAAGGCCGTGACCCAGATCCCGGACATGGCCCCGGCAATCAACTCGTCGACCACGGCGTAGCCAAGGCTCATCTTGTTGGGGAAATGGTGATACAGGGCGCCCTTGGTCAGGCCCGTCTGGCGCAGCACATCGTCCAGGCGCATGCCCTGGAAACCCTTGTGGTAGATCTCCCGGAAGGCCGCTTCCAGGATCCGCGCCCGGGTGGCATCGGCATTTCGTTCCGTGCGCGGTCCTGATTCCACTGCCGCTGTCATATCCTGCTCCCGCTTTCCTGATTCCCGGCATGCCGGCAGGCGCCATTGTAACGGTCCCCTCGCCTCGCAGGGAGAGATTTACCGGCTATTGACAAACCAGATAGTCGGTATGTAGTCTACTCATTATCCGGTCCCACCACAAGCCGGTCATCCACTGCCAAGGCCAGGAGAAAAACCATGGAGAACACCACCCTCGCCCTCGATTACCCCGCAATTTCCACCAAACCGGAGGCCGGACAAAAGGTCCGGCTCCATGGACGGGAGATACGGGTGGAGCTGACACGGGCCGCCCAACGTGCCGCGGCAGGACTGACAGCGCCACTGGTGGTGGAGATGGAGTTGTATTTCAGTTGCCTGGTACGCAAGCAGGTGCGCGTCAAGCCACTGGCCGACACTCACTTGGCGAACGGTGACCTGGTTTCCCTTGGCGGCCCGCTCCTGCTCGGCTTCCGGCCCGTGGTGGCCGAGCAATGCCGTATCGCGGACCTGGGCGATGAAGCCCCTCCGTTGAAAACCATGCCGGTCACCAGGCCTGGCGCCTATATCCCCCACTGGCTGCGTCTCGATTTTCACAAGGGGGAATGGCGCGGCGAGTTCGGCTATCAGTCCTGAGGACTACGTCCCCATTCACGGTCATACAAGGAGAGCACACCATGTCCACATCACCCGAA
Organism: Gammaproteobacteria bacterium; assembly: GCA_035462005.1. Taxonomy (GTDB): domain Bacteria; phylum Pseudomonadota; class Gammaproteobacteria; order DSM-19610; family DSM-19610; genus JAIVHA01. Next base: position 2,895 of record DATHUT010000342.1, read on the forward strand.
AACCTGCAGCAGGCAGATCCCCAGATGGACGCCTGGCTCAACCAGAAACTGGATGAGCTGTTGCCCACCAAGCTGAAGGAGATCGACGCGGCGCGTACGCCCTCCATGGCGATCATTGCCACCAAGGGCACCCTGGACTGGGCCTACCCGCCCTTCATCCTGGCCTCCACCGCCTCCGCCATCGGCTGGGATTCTGCCATCTTCTTTACATTCTATGGCCTGCTGCTGCTGAAG
>DATHUT010000343.1:0-4070 GCA_035462005.1 Gammaproteobacteria bacterium
CAAGCCGCTCACACCCGAGGCCCTGCGCGCCATCATCGACCAGGCCCTGGCCAATGAGGAACGGGGTCTGGGTGGACGCAAGCTGCACATGGCACCGGAACTGCGCGAGCGCCTGGCCGAGGCGGCCGATGGCGATGCGCGGCGCGCCCTCAACCTGCTGGAGATTGCCAGCGACCTGGTGGTGAGCGATGCCGAGGGTGAGCACATCACCGAGGAGGTCCTGGCGGAGGTGATCAGCGGTGGCACCCGCCGCTTCGACAAGGGTGGCGAGGCCTTTTACGACCAGATCTCGGCCCTGCACAAGTCAGTGCGCGGCTCCGCACCCGATGCCGCCCTGTACTGGCTGGTGCGCATGCTGGACGGTGGCTGCGATCCCCTGTATCTCGCAAGGCGCATAGTGCGTATGGCCTCCGAAGACATCGGCAACGCCGACCCGCGCGCCCTGGGCATCTGCCTGCAGGCCTGGGACGCCCAGGAACGCCTCGGCAGCCCGGAAGGGGAACTGACGTTGGCCCAGGCGGTGCTGTATCTCGCCTGCGCGCCCAAGAGCAACGCCGTCTACATGGCCTTCAATGCCGTGCGTAAGGATGTGCAACGCAAGGGCTCCCTGGAGGTGCCCCTGCATCTGCGTAACGCGCCCACCAAACTGATGAAGGAGCTGGGCTACGGCAAGACCTACCGCTACGCCCACGACGAACCCGAGGCCTATGCCGCCGGCGAGCAGTATTTCCCCGACGACATGGAACCGGTGCGTTACTACCAGCCGGCCCCGCGCGGCCTGGAAATCAAGATCGCGGAGAAACTCGCCTACCTGCGCGAGCTGGATCGCAAGGCGAAGGGGCGCTAGTCCACATACAGCGGTTGCTGGTGTACCATTGGTTCCCATTCGACCGAGGTTGGTGATGTCGGCCGGTATCCCGTTCCGGGACCGTCGGCCGCAGGGGTAAGGCCGTAACCGTCGGATGTCCAGTGGACATCGGACCCGCCGAACGGGTTCGCATGGTGTTGGCGAACCCTGGACCTGCTTTGCAGGCGGCCTTCGAGCGTACAGGGACAAGGTGAGACCGCGCAGCGGTCGAGAAGGTGCCCTGGGGCATGTATTCACAGCGAGTCCCACAACAGGTCCCGGTCGATCCTGCGGCACTGGGTTCGGTTCAGTGTATGGCGCGGGCGGCCCGGCGTGGTTCCTGCAGACTGCGGTAGAGGGCGTCGGCGGCACGAATGGCGAGGCGGCCCAGCAGGCGGCCCAGGCCGGGCTGCTGCGACTCCCCGGCGCAATGGGGGCGCCAGGCCATGATGTTGCCCACCTGGTTGCGTACCTGGTCGCGCATGATGTAGCTCGGACGTTGCGGCATGCTGCTGCTCCTTTCTGGTGAACGCCGACGGGCGTTGTTCTCTGTTGGTTCTTGTTATATCAGAAAGGAGAACGAATGGAAAACATTTTTTATGCGTGCCGGGCTTCAGCCCGAGAAAGGCGGGTTCCCACTAGCGTTGGGCGAAATATTCCGCCAGAAACTCCCCGAAAGGAGCCTGGGGGCGGGCCTCCAGCTCGCGCTGGGTCTCCCGGGATTGGCGCGCCTGAGCCTCGAAGCGGGCGGTGATCTCCGGATCCTCGGGCAGGGCCTTGAAGTAGTGCTGGTGTTTGATAGACATGCGCTTGGCAAAGGCATGGAAGCTCTCGCCGGTGTCGCGCATCTCGCGCAGCATGCGCGCCGAGGGGGTACGGTCGGGGTCCCGTGCCGTTTCCTGCTGGTTGGCCAGGCTGGCCCGATAGCCGCGTTCGGGATGGCCGGCCTCGAGGGCCTCGCTGACCCCCTCCATGGCGCTCAATAGTTCCAATGCCCAGTCACGCAGTGGCACCTCCCGACCCTGGCGTTGCAGCCGTAACCCGGGATCGCGTCCGCGGTGGGCCGCGGCGTTCTGGTTGTAATCGATTTCGCGTCGTTCGGCGGCGCTGACGGCCGGGCTGTCCTCCAACAGGCAGAACAGCAGGAAGGTTTCCAGGAAGCGCAGCTGTTCCTCGTTGATGCCGAGGGGATCGAAGGCATTGACGTCCAGGGAGCGCAGCTCCAGGTACTTCACCCCACGACGCTTCAGCGCCAGTGTGGGTTTTTCCAGGGGTTCGAGGATCTGCTTGGGACGTATGGTGCTGTAGTACTCGTTTTCGATCTGCAACAGGTTGGCATTGAGCTGTTCGTACACCCCGTTGACCACCACGCCCATTTTTTCGTACTCGGGATGTGGCGTATCGATGGCGCGGCTGAGACTGTCCACATAGGCTTCCAGGCTGTCATAGTTGGCCTTGACGCCGGCCTCGTCTTCGCGACTGTTCTGGTAGCCGATGTCACCCATGCGCAGGGAGGTGGCGAAGGGTTCGTAGTAGGTGTGGGGGTCGAACTTGGGCAGTCTCGCTTCCTGCTCGCCGAGGAAGGAGGTACAGACCGCCGGCGAGGCACCGAACAGGTAGGGCACGAGCCAGCCATAGCGCTGCAGGTTACGCGTCATGCCGAAATAGGCCGCCGAGATGAACGCCTGCGGTTCGCGCGTATCCTGTTCCAGCGCCTGGTACACCGGCCAGAAAGCCTCGGGAACCGAGTAGTTGAAATGCACGCCGGCGATGACCTGCATCATGCGCCCGTAACGATGTCCCAGGCCGCGTCGGTAGACGGTCTTCATGAGGCCGGGGTTGGAACTGCCGTAGTGGGCGATGGGAATGCTGGTTTCGCCGCTCACCACGCAGGGCATGCTGGTGGCCCATAGGAGTTCTTCACCCAGCCGCGGGTAGACGAAACGCTGGGTATCACGCAGAAAGCGCAGAGCCTCCAGGGAGTCGGGGAAGGGCGGGGTGATGAATTCCAGCAGCGCCTCGGAATAGTCGGTGGTGATCCAGGGATGGGTCAGGGCCGAGCCCAGCGCCTCGGGATGGGGGGTCTGGGCGATGCTGCCGTCGGGGGCCACGCGCAGGCTTTCCTTTTCCAGTCCCACCAGCCCCCCGCACAGCAGGGTCTGCTGGCCATGGTTGTACAGGCGGGCCAGGCGTTCTTCGAGGCGCGAATCCAAGGTGGGTGTGTCCTTCTGCGAATGGCGGGGTCGTGGCGGGCCGGAGTCGGCTGCCGTGAGGACGCTAGGCTACACCAAGCGGGGATTGCGTACAATTTCCTTGTTACCCAGTATGTTGTGGGTTTTGTACGGGATTCCTCGGCGAACGGGCGGCTTATTCGGCGATCCATTTGCGTACAATGGGCGGCATCCGATTCCTGCAGAGGGCCACGCATCATGACTGTACAGGCAACCATTGAAACCAAGCTGGCCGAGGGCCTGCATCCCCTGCACCTGCAGGTGGAGAACGAAAGCCATCGGCACAATGTGCCGCCGGGCTCGGAATCCCATTTCAAGGTGGTGGTGGTGACCGACGCCTTCGAGGACAAGAGCCTGGTGGCCCGTCACCGCATGGTCAATGAAATCCTGGCCGACGAGCTGCAGAACCGCATCCATGCCCTGGCCTTGCATACCTACACTCGCCAGGACTGGGAGGACAAGCACGGCAGCGCACCCCTCTCGCCACCCTGCCTGGGTGGTGGCAAGCAGCAGGCCTGACAACAGACCGCGGCTCAGTCCGGCATGGCGCCGGGTTTCGCCATTCCGGCCGCCGGTACGCGCCTGCGTTCGCGGCCGTAATCCTCCAGGAACCATTCCACGCTGGCGATGGCATCGGCCATGGCCGCCAGCTCGCGGCTGTCCGCCTCCGGCAGCGGCCGACCCGGTTCCCCCAGCACGGCCGCCAGTGGTTGCAGCAACTCCGCCAGTTCCGTCAGTTCCAGCATGCGCAAGGCTCCTTCCACCTGGCGCAGCATGGGTACCAGGGCCTCGGGCAGCGGGCCCTGGCCTGCCGCAGGGCCATAGGGATCGAAGTGATCCTCCAGTGCATGCCGGATGCCGGCCAGGGACTGGCGCGCCACGCGCAGGGTGTTTTCCTCGGCCAGGCGCAGGTGATCGCAGTGATCCTGGTTCAGGGATTGTTGCGGCACTCCCTCGGCATAGGCTTGCAGGGTGGTCTCGATGCTGACCAT
>DATHUT010000344.1:0-5124 GCA_035462005.1 Gammaproteobacteria bacterium
CGTCCCGGCGGTGCAGCAGCTCGGCAAGCGTCACGTGGCGTACGGCGTGACCGACGAGCATTACGACTCCGTGGGCGCCGCATTGCTCTGGACCCTGGGGGCATGGCTCGGAGAGGCCGTCACCGCAGAGGTCAAGGACGCCTGGGCGACCACCTATGGCGTGCTGGCGACGACCATGAAGGAAGCGGCCGCTGAGGAGGCGCTGGCCTGATGAACTGAATGCCGGGCCCTGGCCCGGATGAAATAACCAGGCTGTGGCGCCAACGCGGGTGCCGCGGCCGGATGTGATGCCGCATCCGCAATGACAACGAGGTCGTATCACCCTCCCCGCGGGAGGCGTGGTATGGCCTCGTTTTATTTTGGGGAACGGCAACATGGCGATCAAACATTCAATTACAAGAGGAAATGGCAAGATGCATACCGAAAAAGAACAGTTTTGCAGTCCGAAGTCCGCGGTGATGGTGGGTGTCGTGCTGGCGCTGGGGCTGGCGGCGCACCCGGCTGGTGCGAGCGACAGCCTGATCGAGGCGCTCAAGGGCGGCAGTGCCAAGGTCGACCTGCGGTTGCGCTATGAAGGGGTCGAGCAGGACAACGCCCGCAAGGATGCGGATGCCATGACCCTGCGCACCCGCCTGGGATACGGCACGGGTGAATTCCAGGGATTCAGCCTCTATGGGGAATTCGAGGATGTGAGCATCATCGGTAACACCAAATACAGTGTTCCGGGAGGCGCGGACCAGAGCTACTCGATTGTCGCCGATCCGGAGGTGAGCGAGGTCAATCAGGTCTACCTGGCGTACAGCGGCATTCCGGATACCCGGCTGCAATATGGCCTGCAGCGCATCATTCTCGACAATGCACGGTTCGTGGGCAATGTGGGCTGGCGCCAGAACGAACAAACCTTCAAGGCCTTCCACCTGGTGAATAGCACCCTGCCGGATACCCAGCTGACCTATGCCCATCTCAACCAGATCCACACCATTACCGGTACTGAAACGGATACCGATACTCATCTGCTGAACGTCCGTTATTCGGGGTTGCCGGTCGGCACCCTGACCGCCTACGGCTATTTCATCGAATTCCCCGATAGCGCCGCTTCCCAGAAGACGCTGGGCCTGCGCCTGACCGGCTCCCACGCGCCGGGGGATGGCATGAAACTGCTCTATGCGCTGGAGTATGCGGCCCAGTCCGACTACAAGGACGGCAACGCCGGGATCGGTGGCAAGTACCAGTTGGTGGAACTGGGTGGCCAATATGGCGGCATGACCGCGAAGATCGGCTACGAAGTGCTGGGGGATGACGATCATATCGAGTTCCAGACCCCCCTGGCCACCAAGCATGCCTTCAATGGCTGGACCGACCAGTTCCTGACCACTCCGGCGGGCGGCCTCGAGGATATCTATGTGACCCTGGGCGGAATGGCCATGGGGGTGAACCTGCTGGGGGTCTACCATGACTACTCCTCCGATGCCGGGGGGATCGACTACGGTTCGGAATGGGGTTTCCAGGCCATGAAGAAGTTCGCCAAGCATTACCAGGCCGGCTTGAAGTATTCCAGCTACAGCGCTGGTGATGCGGGTACCGCGCAGGTGGATACCGACAAACTGTGGTTGTGGGGAGCGGTGGCGTTCTAGGCGCCGGTGTCGCGGCCCGGGTCCGGTGTGGCCCGGGCCGCGTGCCTTGGGCGCGCGGGGCAGAAATGGTGCGTGCTGTCGGTGCACGTATGCCGGGCGTGCCCCGTTCAGGTGCCAGGCGGGAAATCGCCCGCACCTCTACGGTGCAAATGGCGCCTGATTCCGGGGTGGTGACACAGACAATCGGGAGGGCAATGCAATGGAAACAGCATGATAGAAACCTGGCACGGATACTGCTCTGTTCCAGGTATCCGAGGGTGATCGCAATGGCGCGGTCATCACTGTAACTGCCGAGCCCGCGACGGGTCGGCGCGATAACAAGTCCAACCAGCGACGGGTTGGCAACCGGACAAAGGCGTCCATGCGTGCGGGAGATTTCCCGGCCGTGCATGGACGTTTTTTTTTGCGAACTGATAGCGAATCGTGGAGTACCGAGATGAACAAGGTAATGACAGACGAAGGCAAGCTGAACAGGGGATCGCTGGCGCAGGTCATGACCGCGCTGCTTTCCGGGGCGCTGCTGCTGGGCATGAGCCAGGCCCATGCCGCGGGCGCGCTGGAGAAGGAAGACCTGAAATTCGGCTTCATCAAGCTGACGGACATGGCGCCGCTGGCCATCGCCCAGGAGAAGGGCTACTTCGAGGATGAGGGCCTGTACGTGAGCCTGGAGGCACAGGCCAACTGGAAGGTGCTGCTGGATCGGGTCATTGGCGGGGAGCTGGATGGCGCCCATATGCTGGCGGGCCAGCCCCTGGGCGCCACCATCGGTTTCGGCACCCAGGCGCACATCATCACCGCCTTCTCCATGGACCTGAACGGCAACGGCATCACCGTATCCAACGAGATCTGGGAGCAGATGAAGCCCCATCTACCCATGGAAAATGGCAAGCCGGTGCACCCCATCAAGGCGGATTACCTGAAACCGGTGGTGGAGAAGTACAAGCGCGAGGGCAAGCCCTTCAAGATGGGCATGGTGTTCCCGGTCTCCACCCATAACTATGAACTGCGCTACTGGCTGGCTGCCGGCGGCATCAACCCCGGCTACTACGCGCCCCACAAGGGCGATACCTCCGGCACCATCGGTGCCGACGCCCTGCTGTCCGTGACACCACCGCCGCAGATGCCATCCACCATGGAGGCGGGCACCATCCATGGCTATTGCGTGGGTGAACCCTGGAACCAGCAGGCGGTGTTCAAGGGTATCGGGGTCCCGGTCATTACCGATTATGAAATCTGGAAGAACAATCCCGAGAAGGTGTTCGGGGTATCCCAACAGTGGGCCGATGCCAATCCCAATACCCACAAGGGGGTGATCAAGGCCCTGATTCGCGCCGCCAAGTGGCTGGACGACAATGACAACGCCAATCGTCCCGAGGCGGTGAAGATCCTGTCACGGTCGGAATATGTAGGCGCTGACTATGACGTCATCGCCAACTCCATGACCGGAACGTTCGAATATGAAAAGGGTGACAAGCGTGAAGTACCCGACTTCAACGTGTTCTTCCGCTACCACGCCACCTATCCCTACTACTCGGATGCCGTCTGGTACCTGAGTCAGATGCGTCGCTGGGGCCAGATCGCCGAGCCGAAGCCGGATAGCTGGTACATGGACATCGCCAAGAAGGTGTATCGGCCCGACCTGTATGCGGAGGCGGCCAAGGAGCTGATTGCCGAGGGCAAGATGGCCGCGAGTGACTTCCCGGACTTTGGCGTGGAAACCGGTTTCCGGGCGCCGCAGAGCGAGTTCATCGACGGCATCACCTTCGACGGCACCCAGCCCAACGCCTACCTCAAGTCCTTCACCATCGGGCTCAAGGGCGACGAGGTGGTGAAGTAAGGCGATTGAGCAAGGTCTCGAGAACCCGTCATTCCGGCCTGCGCCGGAATGACGAAGTAGCACTGAAACAGAGGTTAGATATGGTCACACAAATGATGTCACGCATCGGTGAGCAGGATTGGCTGGCCCCCCTGGTCAAGCTGGCCCGGGGCGAGAACCCCGGTCGGCAGCTGCAGATCATCCACCGCGCCTTCCTGGTACCGCTGCTGGCCTTCGGCCTGTTCCTGGCCCTGTGGAGCGGTGCCGCGGCGCGCATCGAAACCTCCCTGGGACAGGTGCCGGGACCGGCCCAGGTCTGGCAGCAGGCGCAGGGACTGTTGGAGGAGCACCGCCAGGAGCGCGCCAAGGCCGAGGCCTTCCATGAGCGCCAGCGGGAACGCAACGCGGCGCGCCTGGCACAGGATCCGGGTGCCGAGGTGACCGTGCGCGCCTATACCGGCCGGCCCACCTTTATCGACCAGGTGTTCACCAGCCTCAAGACCGTGGCCACGGGTTTCGTGATCGCCAGCCTGATCGCCATTCCCATCGGCATCGCCTGCGGCCTGAGCCCGGTGCTCTATAACGCGCTCAATCCGCTCATTCAGTTGTTCAAGCCGGTCTCGCCCCTGGCCTGGTTGCCCATCGTCACGCTCATCGTCAGCGCGGTGTACGTCTCCGACGATCCCATGTTCCCGCGTGCCTTCGTGACCTCGGCCATCACGGTGACCCTGTGTTGCATCTGGCCGACCATCATCAACACCACCGTGGGGGTGGCCGGCATCGACAAGGACCTGCTCAATGTCAGCCGCGTGCTGCGCCTGGGCTGGTTCACCAAGGTGCGCAGGATCGTCATCCCCTCGGCCATCCCCATGATGTTCGCCGGCCTGCGCCTGTCCCTGGGCATCGGCTGGATGGTGCTCATCGCCGCGGAGATGCTGGCCCAGAACCCGGGTCTCGGCAAATTCGTGTGGGACGAGTTCCAGAACGGCAGTTCCAATTCACTGGGCCGCATCATGGTGGCGGTGTTCGCCATCGGCCTGATCGGCTTCCTGCTCGACCGCCTGATGCTGGGCCTGCAACGCTGGCTGAGCTGGGACCGGAACGCGGTACTGCGCTGAAGGAGACACAGACATGAGCAACGAACATCTGGAAATATCGCAGGTCACCATGGATTTCCCGACGGACGACGGCCCGTTCCGGGCGCTGGAGGACGTCAGTCTGAAGATCGCCAAAGGGGAATTCGTCTCCCTCATCGGTCATTCGGGCTGCGGCAAGTCCACGGTCCTGAACATCGTCGCCGGCCTGTACCAGGCCAGCAGTGGCGGGGTGATCCTCGACGGCAAGGAAGTGAACGAGCCAGGCCCCGACCGTGCCGTGGTGTTCCAGAACCACTCCCTCCTGCCCTGGCTCACCGCCTACCAGAACGTGGAGCTGGCCGTGAAGCAGGTATTTCGCGGCCGCAAGAGCCGCCGCGAAATGGACGAGTGGATCCGCCACAACCTGGAATTGGTGCACATGGATCATGCACTGCACAAGCGCCCCGACGAGATTTCCGGCGGCATGAAGCAGCGCGTGGGGATCGCCCGCGCCTTGGCCATGGAGCCCAAGGTGCTGTTGCTGGATGAGCCCTTCGGTGCCCTGGACGCCCTTACCCGCACCCATATGCAGGACTCG
>DATHUT010000345.1:0-10177 GCA_035462005.1 Gammaproteobacteria bacterium
GTCGGTACGCTGGCCAAGGCCCACAGCCTGGTCACCAATGCCAGCCTGCCGGCCGGCCAGATCAGCTCCACCTCCGACCTGCTGGGCACCGGCACCCTGACCTTCAAGTTCGGCACCACCGTGGCCGACGGCGAAAGCTACACCTCCTTCACGCCCAACGCGGATGTGGCCATCGCCACGGTGGAGATCACTGATGGCAGCCTGAACGGCATCCGCGATGCCATCAACCAGGCCAATATCGGCGTGCGCGCCGCCGTGATCCATGACGGCAGTCATTTTCGCCTCACCCTGACTAGTACCGACACCGGTGCCGAGCGCAGTATGGAGATCAGTGCCAGCGATGCCGACGGCAATGACGGCGATGCCGCCGGCCTGTCGCTGCTGAGCTTCAATGCCAGCGCCGACAACATGAACCAGACCAGCGCCGGCCAGGACGCGCAACTCACCCTCAACGGCCTGGCGGTCACCAGCGCCAGCAACACCCTGTCGAGCACCCTGACCGGCCTGACCATCAACCTGCTGGGCGAGGGCAGTTCCACCCTCAAGGTGGAACAGAATCGCTCCGAGGCGACCGCCTCCATTCGTGGTTTCGTGGATTCCTACAACAGCCTGATGGGCGGCATCAACCAGCTGACCGGCTATGATCCCGAGACCCGCCGTGCCGGTGCGCTCAACGGCGACAGCAGCGTGCAGGGGCTCAAGAACCAGCTGTCACGCATGCTCTCCACTCCGGTGGAAGGCCTGGACGGGCCGTTTTCCATCCTGGCGGACATCGGCATCAGCCGCAATTCCCGCGATGGCACCCTGGTGCTGGACGAGGCAAAGCTGCAGACGTCCCTGCGCGAGAACTATGACAGCGTGATGGGCCTGTTCGCCGCCGCCGGCCGCGCCAGCGATGCGCAGGTGCAGGTGCTCGGCCACAACAAGTCCACCCAGGTGGGCCAGTACGCCGTGAATATCAGCCGCATGGCCAGCCAGGGTAGCCTGACGGGTTCCGTCGCGGCGAACCTCGACATCACCGCCGGGGTGAACGATACCCTGAAGATCAAGCTGGACGGGGTGGAGGCCAGCATCACCCTGTCCGCCGGCACCTATACGGCCGCTTCGCTGGCGGCGGAGTTGCAATCACGCATCAATGGCACCAAGGCCTTTACCGACCTGGGCAGCGGCGTGCGGGTGAGCGAAGCGGGCGGGGTGCTCAGCCTTCGTTCCGACCGCTACGGCTCTGCATCCACAGTGGAGGTGACCGGCGGCAACGGCGCCAGCGCCCTGCTGGGTGGATCTCCCGTGGCCAGCACCGGCGAGGACGTGGCGGGTACCATCGGCGGCCAGCCGGCCACCGGCTCCGGCCAGAACCTTACCGGTACGGGTTCGGCCGAGGGCCTGCGTCTCCTGATCAGCGGTGGTACCACGGGTGACCGTGGCGAGATCGGCTTCAGTCGCGGCTTCGCCGACCAGATGAAGGACCTGGTGGGGGGGCTGCTGGCGGATGACGGCCTGTTCAAGAACATGAGCGCGTCCCTGGATGAACGCCTGGCCGGTGTAGCGACGGAGCGGGAAAAGCTCGCCGCGCGCCTGGAACGATTCGAGCAGCGCATCAGCGCCCAGTTCACGGCCATGGACCAGTTGGTCAGCCAGTTGCAGAACACCGGGAATTACCTTACGCAGCAGCTGCAGGCACTGCCGGTGATCGGTGCGAACAACAACAATAACCGCAGGTAAAGCCCGATAATTAAGCAAACAGGAAAGAGGAATCCCGGGTACAGGAAAGCCCGGTGATACCGATACAGGATGCAGAAGGTGCGAGTGGTGATGTACCCAATCAATCAACAGGAGTGGCGGTGATGAGTTATTCGAATGCACGGGCAGCGCTGAACAAGTACAAGTCGGTCAATGCGCACAGCATGGTGGAAGCGGCCAGTCCCCATCGCCTGATTCAGATGCTCATGGAGGGTGCGCTGGAGAAAATCAACGTGGCTCGCGCCCATATGCTCTCCAGCCAGCTGGGCGAGAAGGCGCAGAACATCACCTGGGCCATCTCCATCATCGATGGTTTGCGCATCAGCCTCGACAAGGAGCAGGGTGGTGATATCGCCCAGAACCTGGAAGACCTCTACGACTACATGGTGCGCCAGCTGATCCAGGCCAACCTGAAGAACGAACCGGCTATCCTGGACGAGGTGACGGACCTGTTGCTGCAGATCAAGACCGCCTGGGACGCCATTGCCCCCGAGGCGGCCCGGTCATCGGGCCAGCCGGCCGCCTGAGGCCCACGAGCGTATCAGGATGAATAACACGCTGCTGAAAAGGGAGACTTCCCGCCAGGATCAGCTGGACCTGATCCTGGACCTGAGCCTGGCCATGCTGGACAGCGCCCGTTCCGGAGATTGGGAGGGCCTGCAGGCGCGTGAGCAGGAACGCCGCGTCCTGGTGACGGAGTGCTTCCGCGTGCCGGCCACCTCCGCGGAGGCCCCCCAAGTGGCTGCTGCTCTGCGACGCATACTGGTCGTGAATGACGAACTCGCTTCCCTGGCGCTCGCCCAACGCGATGTCCTGGGTGCCAGCCTGCAGGGCTTCGGCACCGCCCGCAAGGCGCAGAAGGCCTACGCGCAGCATCTGTAGGAGCGGCCTTCGGCCGCGAACCGGTCATACCACATCCCTTCGCGGCCGGAGACCGCTCCTACGGAGACGCATCGGTGATCCGTCGTGATTCCGACAGTCTTCTGCTCTCAGTCCCTTGTCCTGAATCCCCCTCTCTCCTTTGAATGTTGCGATTATCCAACATCCATAACCGCTTAGCAGTGATTCTTCTCCTGGTTCCGAGCCCGTTGTTTGACGACAAAATTTTGACATCATCGAAAATCGGTGGTTAACTAATCCCGCAGGACCGTCCCGGGAGGGCTGAAGCGTCCCGGAGACATCGCCCAAAACACAAAAGCAGCGGGACAACACAGGCGGACGAAGACCATGAGTGAACCGAAGGTACTGATCATCGAGGCCGATGAGGAGCGCGGGCGTGAGCTTGCCGCGGTGCTGAGATTCATCAATTACGAGGCAGTCTGGGTGGCCGATTGCAGCCGCTGGGCCAAGGCCCTGGAAGAGCAAGACCCCTGCCTGGCGGTGCTGGTCGGCAGCTGCAAGAACGACAAGGCCCTGGAAAAACTCCTGAAAGAGGTGCACGGCTATGACGAGCACCTACCCATCTTCCTGCTGGCGGAAAAGGACCGGGAACCCACGGTGCCCATCGAGCCCAGTTCCTGCATTCTTGGCAAAATCGCCTTACCACCGCACTACACCCAGCTCACCAGCGCCCTGCACCAGGCCGAGGTGTACCGCGAATCCCAGCTCGACGGCAGCCGCCAGCGGCCCGTAGACCTGTTCCGCAGCCTGGTGGGTACCAGCCGTTCCATTCATCAAGTGCGCAAGATGATCCAGCAGGTGGCCGATTCCGACGCCAATGTGCTGATCCTGGGCGAATCCGGCACCGGCAAGGAAGTGGTGGCGCGCAATATCCATTATTATTCCTCGCGTCGCGAACAACCCTTCGTGCCCATCAATTGCGGGGCCATTCCCGCCGACCTGCTGGAATCGGAGCTGTTCGGGCACGAGAAGGGCGCCTTCACCGGCGCCATCAGTACCCGCCAGGGCCGCTTCGAGCTGGCCGAGGGCGGCACCCTGTTCCTGGACGAGATCGGAGACATGAGCCTGCCCATGCAGGTGAAGCTGCTGCGCGTGCTGCAGGAGCGCACCTTCGAGCGGGTGGGCAGCAACAAGAGCATCATCACCAATGTCCGTGTCATCGCCGCTACCCATGTGAACCTGGAGGAGGCGATTGCTGACGGCCGTTTCCGCGAGGATCTCTTCTACCGCCTCAATGTGTTCCCCATCGAGATGCCGCCGCTGCGCGATCGGGTGGAAGACATCCCGCTGCTGATCAACGAACTGATCCGCCGCATTGAATACGAGAAGCGTGGTTCCGTGCGTTTCACCCAGGCAGCGGTGCTGTCCCTGTGCCAGTACAGCTGGCCTGGCAATGTGCGTGAGCTGGCCAACCTGGTGGAGCGGATGGCGATCCTGTGTCCCTTCGGTGTGGTGGACATCCAGGACCTGCCGGAGAAATTCCAGGCCGAGGGGATCCCCTCCAACGCCGGCCAGGTGCTGGCGTCCATGGAGGACGAGGAAACCGCGCCCGCCATGCTCCCACCCCAGCCACATCCCATGCACAGCTTCTCGGCCGACAGCATGGAACCGCGCCTGCCGCGCGCCGGCCTGGACCTGAAGCAGCACCTCAGTGACCTGGAAGTGGGCTTCATCAAGCAGGCCCTGGACGATGCCGACGGCGTGGTGGCGCGTGCTGCCAAGCGGCTCGGCATGCGCCGGACCACCCTGGTGGAAAAACTGCGCAAGTATGGCCTGCAACGGGCCGACGAAACGGCAGGAATTTGACATCCCCGCAAATCAGCATTCGTAACTAGCTGATTTAAAATAAAGTCAACTTTTCGGCACGCCTCTTGCTTCTGTGCGAACGTGGGTCAATGAGACCCGCGATCACCCGCACAGGCAGGCGAGAGCATGACCGAGACCACGATTCACGATCCCCGCGAACTGCAACAGGCCTTCGAGGCTTTCATGGGCATGTCGGCGCAGCTGGAAAGCGCCTACCGGGAACTCGAACAGCGCGCCGAACGGCTGACCCTGGAACTGGCGGCGGCCCGCTCGGAGCGGCTGGCGCAGCTGGCCGATAAGGAACGCATCGCCGATCGCCTTGGCACCCTGCTGGAGGCCCTGCCCGGTGGGGTGGTGGTACTGGATGGCACGGGTCGGGTGTGCGAATGCAACCCCGCCGCCCTGGACCTGCTCGGCGAACCCCTCCTCGGGGAAACCTGGGAGGCGGTCACCCGTCGGGTATTGAGCGATGAGCAGCAGGATGCCCACGAGGTGCGCCTGCTGGACGGCCGCCGGGTGAGCATCTCGCGCCGCACCCTGGATTCCCAACCGGGACAGATCCTGTTGCTGCACGACGTCACCGAGACCCGTGCCCTGCAGGAAACCGTCAGCCGCCAGCAACGCCTGTCCGCCATGGGTGAAATGACCGCCCGCCTGGCCCACCAGATTCGTACTCCCCTGTCTTCGGCGCTGCTCTATGCCTCGCAGCTGGCCGGCGGACAACTCAAGGCCGCCGACCAGGTGCGCTTTTCCACAAAACTCCTGCAGGGCCTGCGCCAGCTCGAACGCATGGTGCACGACATGCTCGGCTTCGCGCGCGGTGGCGCCGCGGCGGCGGAGTCCGTGCCGGTACGCGAATTGTTGCGCGACCTGGAGCAATCCATGGTCGCCACCCTGCTGGCCTCGGGTGCCCGCCTGAACATCGACAACCAGGTCCCCACCGCTTGTCTGCAGGGCAATCGCGAGGCCCTGGCCGGCGCACTGGTGAACCTGGCCGCCAACGCCGTACAGGCCACGGGGCAGGGTGCACGCCTGCAGGTGACCGTGCAGGAGACCGACCGTGGACGGCTGGAAATCGCCGTCACCGACAACGGACCCGGCATTCCCGCGGAGTTGCACGAGCGTATTTTCGAACCCTTTTTTACCACTCGCCCCGAAGGCACCGGCCTGGGCCTGGCCGTGGTGCAGACGGTGCTGCAGGCCCATGGTGGCGGCATCCGTCTCGAAACTCCGGCACAGGGCGGCACCCGTTTCGTACTGGAATTGCCCATGACCCAGCCGGAGCTGCTGCCCGGTGGCCGGTTGGAGGAAACCCCATTGAGCCATGCGGGCAAGCGCCTGTCCGCTGAACGGAGGTATGCGGTATGAATGCAGCACCGGTGCTGATTGTGGAAGACGACCCTGCCCTGCGCGAGGCCCTGAGCGACACCCTGGAAATGGCCGGCTATCCGGTTGCCGTGGCCTGCGACGGTCAGGGCGCCCTGGAACGCCTGGAACAACTGGACATCGGAATGGTGGTAAGTGACGTGAACATGGGTCGTATGGACGGCCACGCCCTGTTGGCGCGTATCCGCGCCCAGGCGCCGGACCTGCCTGTGGTGCTGATGACTGCCTACGGGACCATCGAAAAGGCGGTCGAGGCCATGCGCGACGGCGCCACCGATTACCTGGTGAAGCCCTTCGAGGCCGGTGTGCTGGTTGACATGGTGAGTCGCTACCTGCCCGGCGAGCGCCGGCTGGAAAGCGGCCTGGTGGCCGAGGACGAGCGTAGCCGCCAGCTGGCGGCACTGGCCACCCGTGTGGCCGCCACCGATGCCACGGTCATGATCTGTGGCGAATCCGGTTCCGGCAAGGAGGTGTTCGCCCGTTTCATCCACGAACATTCCCCCCGCAATGCCAAACCTTTCGTCGCCATCAACTGCGCCGCCATCCCGGAGAACATGCTGGAGGCAGTGCTGTTCGGTTACGAGAAGGGCGCCTTCACCGGCGCCTATCGCGCCCAGGCCGGCAAGTTCGAACAGGCCCAGGGCGGTACCCTGTTGCTGGACGAGATCTCCGAAATGGACTTGGCGCTGCAAGCCAAGCTGCTGCGCGTACTACAGGAGCGAGAGGTGGAACGCCTCGGCGGCCGCGAACTGATTACCCTGGACGTGCGCGTGCTGGCCACCACCAACCGCAACATGCGCGAGCAAGTGGCGGCAGGGCGTTTCCGCGAAGACCTGTATTACCGCTTGAATGTGTTTCCCCTGAACCTGCCGCCCTTGCGCGCACGGCCTGCCGACATTCTGCCTCTGGCCGAGGGTCTGCTGGAGCGCTACTGCCGTCATGGGCGCGGCAGGCCGCGCCTGTCCGCCGCCGCGCAACAGCGACTGCTGGAACATCACTGGCCGGGCAATGTGCGCGAGCTGGACAATGTCATCCAGCGTGCCCTGATCCTGCTCAACGGTGAGGTCATCGAGGTGGCGGACCTGTGCTTCGGGGAAGCGGCCACGCCCTTGGCCGAGATCAGCGCTGTCGCGGAGGACAACAGCCAGGGTCGCGAAGGGCTGGGCGATGACCTGAAGAGTCGCGAATACCAGCTCATCCTGGAGGCCCTGGAGGCCGATCGGGGCAGCCGCAAGGCGGCGGCGGAACGGCTGGGCATCAGCCCGCGCACCCTGCGCTACAAGCTGGCGCGCATGCGCGAGCAGGGTATCTCCGTACCGGCATAGATTATTTGTAGGAGCGGCCTGTGGCCGCGAACCGGTTCGCGGCCAGAGGCCGCTCCTACAAGCCGCAAGACATTGTTTGCAAGGTTCGACTACAGAGGTAAGCAGCATGAGCGAAATCGACGTCAACCAGATCCTCAGCCAGATGCGCGCTTTGCGCGCCACTGCCCAGGGCCAGGGACCGGAAGCGGCCACCTCCACCCCGGGACAGAATTTCGGTGACCTGCTCAAGCAGTCCATCGACAAGGTGAACGAGACCCAGATGAACGCCGGCGAGTTGCGCGACCGCTTCGTGGCGGGCGATCCCGACGTGGACCTCACCCGGGTGATGGTGGAATTGCAAAAGGCCAGTCTGTCCTTCGAGGCCATGACCCAGGTGCGAAACAAGCTGGTCAATGCCTACCAGGATATTATGAACATGCCCATCTGATCCTGCGGGTGATGGCGACAATAGAAGGCACGAAACGATATGGCACTGGTAAAAACAGAAGCAGCGGCGCAGGGGTTCACCCAGTTGCCCGCCATGCGGCAGCTGTGGTTCATGATCGCCATCGCCGCCAGTGTGGCGGTGGGGGTGTCCCTGGTCCTGTGGATGCAGACCCCCAACTACAGCCTGCTGTACGGCAACCTGTCCCAGAAGGATGCCGGCCAAGTGGTGGAGTCCTTGCAGGCGGCCAATATCCCCTTCAAGGTGGACGAGGGCAGCGGCGCCGTCATGGTGGCCTCCAGCCAGATCCACCAGGCACGGCTGGAACTGGCCAAGCAGGGCCTGCCCGCCGGCAGTGGCATGGGTTTCGAGATTCTGCAGGAAGAACAGGGCTTCGGCACCTCCCAATTCATCGAGACGGCGCGTTTCCAGCGTGCCCTGGAAGGCGAGCTGGCGCGTACTATCAGCGCCATGCGCAATGTGGAAGCGGCACGGGTGCACCTGGCCCTGCCCAAGCGTTCCGTGTTCGTGCGCGAGCGCGATAATCCGACGGCCTCGGTAATGGTCAACCTGTTTTCCGGGCGCTCACTCGACGAGGAACAGGTGGCTTCCATCGTGCACCTGGTGTCTTCCAGCGTGCCTCACCTCGAGGCCGAGGCCGTGACGGTGGTCGACCAGCGCGGCAACCTGCTGACCCGGCCCCGGGATCGCGAGGGCAGTGCCCCCGGTACCGGCCAGTTCGCGCACACCCGTCAATTGGAACAATCCTTCGTGCAGCGGATCGAGAGCCTGCTCTCACCCATGGTTGGCTTGGGCGGCGTACGCGCCCAGGTCACGGCGGATATCGACTACACCGTTACCGAGCGCACCCAGGAGAGCTACAACCCCGAGCTCGCCGCCCTGCGCAGCGAACAGCTCATCGAGGAACGCATGGGTCCCGGTGGCCTGGCGCAAGGCGTGCCCGGTGCCCTGAGTAACCAGCCGCCCGCCGGTGGCGTGGCGCCGGAGCAGGTGGGCGGGGGCACGGAAGGCGCCGCTGGCGAGGCCAATAATGGCAACGGCAACGGCGAAGCCAGCGGACCTTCCAGCCGACGCAGCACCCGTAACTTCGAACTGGACAAGACCATCAGTCATACCCGCCTCGCCAGCGGTACCATCCGTCGTCTGTCGGTGGCGGTGGTTCTGGATGACAAGCCGGGTGCCGGGGGTACGCGTGAACCCTGGACGCCGGAGGAACTGGAGCGCTTCACCGCCTTGATCCGGGAAGCGGTGGGCTTCGATGTCGAACGTGGCGACAGTGTCAATGTGATCAATGCCGCTTTCCAGCAGCCTGAGGAAATGGAGCCCTTGCCGGAACCGGCCCTGCTGGAACAGCCTTGGGTGTGGGAGGCGGCACGGTGGGGCGCCGGTGCCCTGGGTCTGTTGATCCTGGTGTTCGCCGTATTGCGGCCCGCTTTGCAGCAGCTGGCCCATGCAGGCGCGAAAAGCGCGGCCATGGCGCCGGTACCCGCCGTCGCGACGGGCGGGATGGGCGAGGATCAGGTCAGCCTGTCCGGTGGTGGCCAGGCTCGCCAGCTGAAAGGGCCGGGACAGGACAGTTACCAGGGTAATCTCGCCATGGCGCAGAGCGTGGCGGGCGAGGATCCCAAACGGGTGGCGCAGGTAGTCAAGAACTGGGTGAATGAAGATGGCTGAAGTCGCGCATAAATTGAACGGCACGGAGCGGGCCGCGGTACTGTTGTTGTCCCTGGGTGAATCACAGGCCTCGGAGGTCCTCAAGCACATGGGGCCGAAGGAGGTGCAGCGCATCGGCAGTGCCATGGCCATGCTCAAGAACGTATCCCGCGACAGTGTGAGTCATGTGCTGGAAAACTTCGTGGAAACGGTGCAGCAACAGACGGCGCTGGGCGTGGGCACCGAAGAATACCTGCGCAAGGTGATGATACAGGCGCTCGGCGAGGACAAGGCCAGCGGCTTGATGGACCGTATCATGATGGGCTCCAGCACCAAGGGGCTGGAGGCATTGAAGTGGATGGATGCGCGCGCCGTCGCGGAACTGATCCGCCTCGAGCATCCGCAGATCCAGGCCATCGTGTTGTCCTACCTCGATGCGGATCATGCCGCCGATGTGCTGAACTTCTTCAGTGAGCGGGTACGGCCCGATGTACTGCTGCGCATCGCCACCCTGGAAGGTATCCAGCCCCAGGCACTCAAGGAACTGGATGAAATCATGGAGCGCCAGTTCAGTGGCAACCAGAACGTGCAGTCCTCCACGGTGGGCGGCGTGAAGGCCGCGGCGAATATCCTCAACTTCGTGGACACCGCCATCGAAGGCGAGGTGATGGAGATGATCAAGGACGTGGATGCCGAGTTGGGCCAGCAGATCCAGGACCTGATGTTCGTGTTCGACAACCTCATTGAGGTGGACGACCGTGGCATGCAGCAACTGCTGCGCGAGGTCTCCTCCGATACCCTGATCCTGGCCCTCAAGGGCGCCGACGAGACCATGCGCGAGAAGATCTTCTCCAATATGTCCAAGCGAGCCGCGGAAATCATGCGCGACGACCTGGAAAACAAGGGTCCGGTACGCCTGAGC